>CALMND010000421.1 GCA_937868565.1 uncultured Bacteroidota bacterium
TTTTAAAACCTTTTTGATTCATGAATTTGGAAACGCCAGCACCACGTATGCTTTTCCGCAAATCATTTTCGTTTCTGTATTTTCCGGTTAAAAAGCCAGAAGCCAGAGGAAAATAATTAATGACTCCTAATTGGTTGTCGAGGCAAATTTGTTCTGTTTCTGTTTCAAATGCTTTTCTTTCGCATAAATTGTAGTGAGGTTGTAAACTTTCGTAACGGGGCAGATTATATTTTTTGCTAATATCTAGTGCCTCCTGCAACCTTTTCGGGGAAAAGTTAGAAGCGCCGATAAATCTCACTTTGCCTGCCTTTATCAAAAGCTGATAAGCTTCCAGAGTTTCTTCTACGGGCGTTTTTTCATCGTCTTTATGGCTTTGATATAAATCAATATAATCAGTTTGTAAACGTTTAAGAGAATCGTCAACCGCTTTTAGAATGTACTTTTTAGAAAGCCCAATTTTGTTAGCTCCCATGTCCATTCCGACTTTCGTGGCTAATACAATGTCCTTACGGTTATTTCGGTGCCGCATCCAGTTTCCAATAATTATTTCTGATTCACCACCTAAACCAGTGGCCCAGCGGGCGTATATATCCGCCGTATCTATGAAATTGCAACCGGCATCCGCAAAAGCACTCAACACTTCAAAAGATGTTTTTTCATGAATGGTCCAACCTAAAACATTGCCACCAAAAGCGAGGGGGCTAACCACTAATTCGGAATTGCCTAGTTTTCTTTTTTGCATTTTTCAACTCTTAACTACTCTTCTTTATTCTCCAGCATTTTTTCCAAAGCATACATTTCATCACGCAACCGGGCGGCTTCCGAAAAGTTCATTTCTTTGGCTGCCCGAATCATACTGGATTTTACCTTTGCGATTTGTTTTTTCAATTCTTCAACACTCATATATTGCACCACCGGATCTGCTGCCATATCCATCACTTCCGGTTCCAGATAAGCTCTTACCAATCTTCCGTCCACTGTTATCTGAGTGCCACTCCAATTGGGTTGCTCCGCTCTTTTTTTGCCTGCCTGAACAGGTGTTATGTCGTGTTTAAAATTGTATTCAATTTGTTTTTTTCTTCTCCTTAAAGTCTCGTCCATGGTTATTTGCATGCTCCCCGTTACTCGGTCCGCATACATGATCACTCTGCCGTTGATGTTACGTGCTGCGCGCCCAACAGTTTGCACCAGGCTTCTTTCGTTTCTCAAAAATCCCTCTTTATCTGCATCTAAAATTGCCACCAGAGATACTTCGGGTAAATCTAATCCTTCGCGAAGCAAGTTAATCCCGATCAGCACATCAAACATGCCTATTCTTAGTTGACGTAAAATTTCAACACGTTCCAGAGTATCAATTTCACTGTGTATGTACCGGCAACGAACATTTAGTTTAGTTAGGTATTTGGCGAGTTCCTCTGCCATGCGTTTGGTTAAGGTGGTGACCAAAACACGTTCATCCTTTTCGACTACTTTATGAATTTCATCCAACAAATCGTCTACTTGATTGGAACAAGGTCTGACTTCTATTAGTGGATCCAAAACGCCGGTGGGCCGTATTAATTGTTCTACTACAATTCCTTCCGCTTGTTCCAATTCAAATTCAGCAGGTGTCGCACTGATGTATATGGTTTGATTGAGCAAGGAATAAAATTCTTCAAATTTTAAAGGTCTGTTATCGAGTGCGGCAGGTAAACGAAATCCATATTCTACCAAATTGAGTTTTCTACTTAAATCTCCGCCAAACATGGCTCTTACCTGTGGTATAGTAACATGGCTCTCATCAATCAGCATTAAAAAATCGTTAGGAAAATAGTCCATCAAACAGAAAGGCCTAGCACCAGCAACTCTTCCATCAAAATAACGGGAGTAATTTTCAATGCCGCTACAATAGCCGAGTTCACGCATCATTTCTAAATCGTAATTAACCCTTTCTTCCAAGCGTTTTGCTTCAAGTAACTTATCCTGACTTTTGAAATGCTCTACCTGTTTCGTCATATCTTCCTGAATGACGCTCATGGCGCGTTGCATGGTGTCCGGGGCAGTCACAAAAATATTTGCCGGATAAATGGTAAAAGATTCGTGTTTGGCTAAAATATGATTATTAGCATTGTCGTATGTTTCAATGCTTTCGATTTCATCTCCGAAAAACAAAATTCTGGCGCAGTAATCTGCATAGGGTAAATTCACGTCCACCGTATCTCCCTTTACACGAAAGGTTCCTCTGTCGAAATCTCCCGTGGTGCGGGAATATAATGAACTCACGAACTGATGGAGTAATTTGTTTCTGGAAATGGTTTGTCCTACCTGAATGGAAATAATATTTTGTTTGAAGTCCGATGGATTGCCCATACCATAAATACAGCTTACCGAACTTACCACAATCACGTCGCGTCGGCCGGAGAGTAGGGATGAGGTAGTACTTAATCGGCATTTTTCTATTTCCTGATTAATGGCCAGATCTTTTTCAATGTATGTTCCGGTGGTTGGAAGATATGCTTCGGGTTGGTAATAATCGTAGTAACTTACAAAATACTCTACGGCATTTTTTGGAAAAAATTGTTTGAACTCGCTGAATAATTGTGAAGCCAGTGTTTTGTTGTGACACAAAATTAAAGTGGGCTTGTTCACCTGAACGATAACGTTTGCCGCTGTGAACGTTTTTCCGGAGCCAGTCACTCCCAGTAAAACCTGATGTTTGGTGTTGCTGTTAATTCCTTCCACCAATTGTTTAATGGCGGTTGGCTGGTCGCCGGTTGGTTCAAATTCGGATATTAATTCAAAGGGCATGTAGTTCGTTTTACTATCGGATTAGTTTAAATCTCATCACGGCTTCAGGCTTAGTGCAAATACTAAAATGCCACCATTCGCTATTGATGGGCTTAAGTTTCGCTTTTTGCATAACGCTACGTAATAATTTTCTATTGTTATAAGCCTGCTGGCTTAACTCTCCTGTTTTAAGAAATTCTTCTTCGTAAATTAATTGGGATAATTTTCCGAAATGGTCGAAGCCAGTTCCCATATCGAGTTCTTTTCCAGTCTGCAGATCAAGGATGGTAACATCTACGGCACAGCCATAATTATGCAGAGACGCTTCATTAGGTGGGGAAAGATAACTGTACTTAATTTCGGGTTTCATTTTCAAACTGTCCCACATAACTTTCTGAATGTGCCAGGGTCTTGCTGCGTCTAATATGAGAAGGGAATAGTTAGGCATGGTATCTTTTAAAAAATACTGCGCGTTGCAAATTTTCAAGGCGGTTTCACAATTAAAGTAGGCATTCTTAAGTCCATCGTATAAATTACGCCCTAAAAAGTTATTGATTCCTGCATAACGCAGTTCTATTTGTATGGTGCTATCAAGCCTTGCGATATTTACTAGATCGTAACTGCTAAAAAGGTATTCCAGATAAGGAAAGTGTTTGCCTTGCGGTGCGTCTGGTCTCTTTACTATGTTTGCGGTGTCGTGCTCAAGAATGGGTGAAACATAAACTGTTTTATGTTTTATTTTCTTTTCATTTTCTTTGGAATGATAGTCACAGGCTATTTGGAACAGCAATGGAAAAATAAAATATGCTTTATAAATTTTCAAAAATGTCTGCTTAACCTCAATTTTTATCCATTCAAATTCTTAATTTGGCTCTCAAAATTTATTCCTATGCCTTCTTTCGACATCGCAAGTAAACTCGACTCCCAATTATTAGATAATGCTATAAATGTAGCAAAAAAAGACATTTTAAACCGTTGGGATTTTAGGGATAGTAAAAGTAGCATTGAGTTGAACAAAAAGGAACTTTCGATACATATTGCTACCGAAAACGATATGCGTTTGGAAGCCATTACGGATGCCATTCATTCCCGCATGATTAAGCAAGGCCTCGACCCGCGTGGACTGGATGAGAGCAAGGCACATTACCCCAGTGGGCCACTTATTAAAAAGGACATTAAGGTTCGACAAGGTATTGAGAAAGAAGTGTCAAAAAAAATCATAAAGGACATAAAGGACAGTAAACTCAAGGTTACGGCGCAGATTATGGATGAAATTATTCGGGTTAGTGGTAAAAAGATTGATGATCTACAGGCGGTAATTGCTTTATGCAGCAAAGGAAATTACGATGTGCCCTTGCAGTTTATTAATATGAAGTAACCCTTGGTCATGCAGACCAACGAGCCTTATTACCCCGACCGACCAAACTGATTTTTAGTGGCGAGTAATTAGGAATCTGTTCTTTGTAGAGTTTACAATTCCATAGTACTGACTTCTCCTTCTCGGCAGTGATAAGAAATCTTTCACACCAAAATGGCATTTGACGATTTCTATCCTACTTTCATTAGATGACTCTAACATAACTAGTAATGCTGCGATAAACTATTTTTGGTATTATCTCTAATCGCCCAACATTTTTTTATTGTCTTGATTAACCGCTATGAAAATAAATACGTTGCTGGTTTTTGGGAGGTATTCAATTGATTCCAGTATCAAACGGCTGCTAACCAGCTTGTCATAATTGTGTAACTTAAAATGTGTAGGGAGCGTTAAAGCTTTTTGTGCAATGCGCTTTGCTATTTCTATGCCGCTAAAATTGGTATTAAATGTTTTTCTACCGTGGCTTACTCCGTCCTCGTTCCAAGCTACTTCATGGGAGTTTATATTCACATGTTTTTTTCTGGCAATGTGCACATGTGGTTTTTCAAAACCATATTGCGGCGACGCAAGACGTTGCAGATAATCATTTATCCCCGAGGGTAACCATTTCCCGTCACTGAGACTTTTCAGTACCTCACCGTCTTTTCTTTCAAACAGCACAATAATATGAAAAGGTGTTGCGAGTTCCTCATAGGTTTCTATAACGGTGTCGCGAATTACCTGTTTGAGTTTGTCTAAATCCATCAATTCGTGTGAAATTAATTGTGCGCTGCTCAAAGTTCTCTTGTTTCGGGATTCTTCATACGTAGTGCATTTCATTAATTTTTTTTATTACGTCTTCAAGTGTGTTACACTCTCTGGCATAAGCCAACAAGCGTGCCGTGTATTTTTTCACGGCTGCAGACAACTGTGGGCTCCCGTACAAAACAAAAGCTTCGCCCATACGCATAATCATTTCCGTAAGTTTTACGCCTTCTATTTCTTTGCGAATAACATAGGGTTCATCCTCTTTTAAGTCAGTTTCCAGAGATATAAAAACAGGTCCTTTCACACGTTGCCAGGCCACCATGCATTCGCGGTGTTTGTTTACAAGCTTTATCCCTTCTTCAATATTTTCAACAAATTGTGTGAGTATTTCTCTACCCATTTCGCTTTGACTTAATTCGTTTTTATATTTCTCTAATCTTTTGGCATCGGATAATAATTGAGTCATTTGGCTAATGTTGGGTGTAGGGATTTTAAATTCTCCGGCTAACTGTTGCATTCTTCTGACGTCATTGCAATAACAAGTATTATCGGATTTACCAATGGCCCAAACTAAACCCAAGACTTTGGCTTCGTTAGAAACCAATACCGAACCTGAATCTCCTGGTTGGGCAAAGGGAAAATCGGGAGTAAGTTCCGGGTAGCCACGAATAACTTCAAGGCCGGTGTAAACACATGTATGCTCATCGCACCAAACACCTACTTTTGTAATTTGACCTACGGTAAGTCCGCTTGTTATTCCGTATTTACGTACGCGTTGTTTTACATAGGCTTTGTCTATTCCGCAAAGTGTACCGATAGAAATCACATCGTTTGTAAATTTAGTATCCGAGTTTATTTTGGCTACTGCCATGTCCAATTCAGTACCCATTGTTTTGCCCTCGTAATTGGTGGCTATCGCATCGTCTGAATAAGGTTGCCCGATGGATTGCCCGTTGCTGGCGCCATTCGCGTAAAGCACATGATGATTGCTTAATAGTCCTGTGAAGGCATCTTTTTTTAAGGGGACATAAATCATCGCTCCCAGTGTGCCTACAGCTATGTTTCCGTTCGAATCAAGAATGCCATTGGTAATTTGAGTCCCTCCTTGCAGAGGTCTTATTTTGGGCGCATTAATTAGTTCTTCGGGTTTTATTTTAAGGACGATTTCTGTTTTTTCCTTTTTTTCAACTATATCTATTTTCACATTCGAAATTTGCGAAGGAATCATTTGCCCACGCTGAACTTGGTTAGCAGGTAATTTTTTTTCAACTTCAACATAAATACACAACTCGTTGGTGTATTTCCCGTCTTTCATTCTTAAACCCACCCCTGTTGAGCTTACCCCGTTATACCCAGACAGTTCCTTGAAATTTTTTCGGAGCAGCAGCAGCAGAGCTTCATGTTCTTCTCTCAGTTTATTTTCGGTTTCCATAATGTCTAATTATTCAAATCCGTAATTTTTCCGTCAAAATTTTGTTTCATCTTTTTAACTTCAATAAAGGCTTCTTGCATCAAATCGTTTCTTCGACGAGCGCGCCCGAGTACCAATGCAAAAAAGAAAACCGGAATAGAAGCGAGTAATACAATTGCCTTTAGCATGACCATAAAGTATGTAAAATAGTCGTCGTGGTATTTAATATTTAAAATATCTGCATCGGATAAGTTCACATAGGTGCTTATTTCAACGGGTAATATAACTGCCATGATTATAAGCGCAGCGAAAAACAAATACAAAATCGTTTCAATAACAATGGATAACCATTTCTTTATGTGATAAACAAAAAGCTCGGAATTTAGTATGTGGTATAATTTTTCAATACTGTGATTTTGTTTCAAAAAAAACACTCTGGTTTCCTGATTAAAATTGCTTGACGTTGCTCCCATAATGAATTGCTTATTGCTGAAACTAAATAAGGCTTTTGGTGAAACATTGTCAATACGTAGTTCTACTCGATTTACGTCTACGTAGAACTACTTAGAAAGTCTACGTAGTTCTACGTAGAAAAAAATGTTAAAAAATAACTAAACATTTAATAATCAATTATTTAATCTTTAAGGGCATTTGCAATATTTTAGCTAGTTTGGCTGAATGGTATAACTTAGCAAAAACAATATTATTAACTTAAAACAATTAACATTATGAGTTTTACAGGCAACGAGAATCATGACTTTCCCTTGGGGACAGCATCAGAATGGACAGCAAATTATCGGAACTCAAACCCCTCGACAAGCACTAAAGCACACTATTTTGGAAAAACTGCTATCCAAAGTATATTTGATCAGGCAGGATGCGTAGGGATGAGAATTTATTACGCGTTGGATGAAAATGGCGCCAAACAATTAATAATTGTGGGCGTGGACGCAGACGGGAACGATCTTTACAATGGTTTGTTGGCGGAGAGGGGCTATCCTTGTCCCACATATTGCTCCGCAGCTAATCCATTAAACAGTTAAAAAATTATTGTTTAATTTTATGAGACGGCTTCAAGCCGTCTTTTTTATTTATGTCCAATCGAGAAAATTTCTTGGCAATTTTAGGATTATTTTCATCCGCAAGTGCAGTAATACCTTTGTTGATTTGGCTACTTAAGTATAAGGACACAAACCTATTATTTAAACCTATACTTACGTTAGTGATTACCAATTTCGCGGTAGAATTCTATAGCGTAGTTACTGTGATTAACTTTGAATTAAACAATATGGCTGTTTTTCATTTTTTTACTGTCATAGAGTTTTTGCTGATAAATTTTTTTTATAGAAATTTCTTCGCGAAATTTTTGAATCCAAATATATTTCTTGTCATTGGTTTTGTATTTATTTTGATTGCATTTATAGACTACGAAATTAACGGCTTGAAGTCGTTAAACAATTTCTCGGTAATTATTGAATGCCTTATTTTAACAACTTATTCCTTAGTACTTTTTTATTTCGTTATAAAGAACTTGCAATATGAAAACCTATTGGATGAACCGGTATTTTGGATAAACTCTGCTGTACTTTTTTATTTTGCGGGGAACTTATTATTTTTTACTTTCATAAATTATGTACTAGCCGAAAATCGCGAAGAACATAATTTCTTATGGTCGACAACGCATACTTTTTTTAACATAACCTATAATGTTTTTTTAGCAATAAGCATTTGGAAAGCAAGACGGAAATAAACTTTACTCTACTAATAATTTTGGGAACGATGGGGGTTTTCATTTTGATTTCCGCTATTATTTCCTTTGTGTTATTGTATCAAAAAAGAATGCTGGCCAACAAAAAAGACAGGTCGGAGATGGAAAGGAGCCATCAAAAACAACTGCTGGATAATTCACTGGAGATTGCGGAATACGAACGACAAAAAATTGCGGCTAATCTGCACGATGAAATTGGTATTATTTTAAGTGTTTTAAAATTAAACCTTAGTCGCATCAAGAAAAACGCCGGTAAGCCAGAAGCCATTGATGAAATCATAAGCGAGAGCAACGAACAGATTGACAGCTCTATTGAAATTGTTCGACAAATTCACCGGGATATTATGCCTCCTACTTTGATGAAAGCCGGATTCATAAAGGGTATGAAAGAGTTGTGCAGACAGCTGAGTGTTTCTTCGGGTCTGCAGATTCGCTTTAATTCTGATGATGAGTCTGTCGCGATGGAGAAAATACGTGAGTTACAACTTTACCGCTTAACCAAGGAGGTATTAAATAATATAGTCAGACATGCAAAACCCCGGTTCGTAGAAATTAATATTTATGTGAAAGAAAACAGATTAAATCTGCTTATCTTGCATAACGGAAGTGGGATAAGCACCGAAGAAATAAAAGAAAAAGCAAAAATATCCAAGGGTCTCGGATTGAAGAGTATTTTAACACGCAGCGAATTATTAAACGCGAAAATCGATTTTTCAATCCTCGGCGCCGAAACGTCACAGGTTAAAATTGAAATGGGATTAAGTGAGTAAGACAGAGTTTAATACGAGGAAATATATTTCAGGAATGATTAAAATTGCGGTTGTAGACGACCATCACCTTTTTCGCGCAGGCCTTGTTGCGCTTCTAAAAGATCATGAGGACTTAAAAGTCGTGATACAAGCCTCCAATGGTAAAGACCTTTTTGTGCAGCTCAAAAGAACGAGCCCTCAGATTGTTTTATTGGATATTGAAATGCCTGAAATGGATGGGATGGAAACCACGTTAATGTTACGAGAAAAATATCCGGATATTAAAATAATTATTCTCACCATGCATAACGAGGATGAATTTGTGTTTGATTTGATTAATAAAGGTGTTCACGGTTTTGTGCCCAAGGATAAAAGTGTGGAGGCCCTG
>CALMND010000422.1 GCA_937868565.1 uncultured Bacteroidota bacterium
CTTACTTTTCTATTGACTTACCATTGCTCAAAAAATCTTCAAGAATTTTTTTTGCAAGAGAAAAGGTATAAGATGTACTGCTTGTTTTTATTTCTTCTATTTTTTTCTGAACCGTTCGATCTGAGTAAAATTTTTGCTTTAGGTTTTCTTCTAAGTTATTTAAAAAAAGTTCGTACTGCTGTTTTTTTCGGTTCTCAAAAAAATAATCATTGCTGGCTGAAAATAAACGGTACTCTTCTATCATATCATAAACTTCATTCATTCCGATATTATCGACTGCTGAGCAGGTTAATACTCTTGGGGTCCAGCCACTTTCGGGAGCTTGCAACAAGTGCATGGCCCGGGCATATTCAGAACGTGCAGCTTTAGCATTCTCCATGTTGGAACCGTCAGCTTTAGTAATGAGCATGGCATCGGCCATTTCCATTATTCCTCTCTTAATACCCTGTAAGTCATCGCCGGCTCCGGCAAGCATAAGCAATAAAAAAAAGTCGGTTATTTTGCTAACTGCTACCTCACTCTGCCCCACTCCCACGGTTTCAATCAGTATAAAATCAAATCCAGCTGCCTCACATAACAGCAATGCCTGATAGGTAGTCCTGGTGACGCCACCAAGGGTTCCGCTGCTTGGCGATGGACGAATGAATACCTCCGGTTTTGAAGACAGTTCTTCCATCCGCGTTTTGTCACCCAAAATACTTCCTCTACTTTTTGTGCTTGATGGGTCAATGGCTAATACTGCCAGTTTGTGGCCTCGGGCTAACAACGTCTTCCCAAAACTTTCTATAAACGTGCTCTTACCAACTCCGGGCACACCGGTTATTCCAAGCCTGAATGATTTACCGGTATGTGAAATAACCCCATCAATTATTTGTTGAGCCAACAGCTGATGTTCTTCCCTTTGTGATTCAACCAAGGTAATAGCCCTGCTAAGCGCTGAAATATCAGCATTCAAAATTCCTTTAATAAAGAAATCAGGCGAGTGAGTATTTTGTGTTAAATCCAATTTTATTCGAACCTTAAATGTTTAACCGAAACGCCTTTGTTTTGTAGTTCTTTTATCGAATCAATGCCTATTTTTAAATGTGCATCCGCAAAATTTTCTGTCACTTTTTTGTCGCTTAGTTCGGTTTTTATTCCCTCCGCAATCATAGGTTGGTCAGTAACCAAAAGCAAAGCACCGGTAGGAATTTCGTTGTGAAAACCCACTGTAAAAATAGTTGCTGTCTCCATGTCAATGGCCATGGTTCGTAGTGAACGAAGATATTCCTTAAACTCTTCATCGTGTTCCCATACACGGCGGTTGGTGGTATAAACTGTTCCGGTCCAATAATCCAGAGATTTTAATCGTATAGTATAGGAAATAGCTTTTTGAAGGCTAAAGGCGGGCAAAGCCGGTACTTCTGGAGGCATATAGTCATTGCTTGTGCCATCGCCGCGAATGGCTGCAATTGGTAAAATAAGATCTCCTATTTGATTTTTCTTTTTTAGGCCTCCGCATTTTCCCAAAAAAAGTACGGCTTTGGGAGCTATGGCCATTAACAAATCCATAACCGTGGCGGCACTGGCACTTCCCATCCCAAAATTAATGATGGTGATATTATCCGCAGTAGCGCTAATCATGGGCTTATCTGCACCTCTCACCTCAACAGAATAGAGTTTTGCAAAAGCATGAACGTAGCTCGAAAAATTTACAAGCAGGATATAACTTCCGAATTCATTTACCGCAACACCTGTGTATCGCGGCAGCCAATCTTTTACAATTTCTTCTTTCGTTTTCATGCGTTTATTTTATTGTTTTTATAGGTCGCATGGAATAATCATCATGTGTATTTTTTTATGTTTGGATGATGATTATTTCATGCGTTTATTTTATTGTTTTTATAGGTCGCATGGAATAATCATCATGTGTATTTTTTTATGTTTGGATGATGATTATTTCATGCGTTTATTTTATTGTTTTTATAGGTCGCATGGAATAATCATCATGTGTATTTTTTTATGTTTGGATGATGATTATTTCATGCGTTTATTTTATTGTTTTTATAGGTCGCATGGAATAATCATCATGTGT
>CALMND010000423.1 GCA_937868565.1 uncultured Bacteroidota bacterium
GATCCCGCTGGGATTCGAACCCAGGACCCCTACATTAAAAGTGTAATGCTCTACCGGCTGAGCTACGGAATCATTTAAGATTTATTATCACCTTTTCGCAGGAACCGCCACACCTAAGTGTGACATTTCGTGTGCGGGCCGAAACAAGGAAATTCCCTTATTTCGGGCTGCAAATATAGCAGACTTTTACTCCCCTACAAAATATTTTTCGTAAATATTTTACCTTTAAAATTTCCTGGTAATTGCTCTAATTTATAATTTAGCCCAGAGATGTTAGAAAAGCCCGAAATAAAGCTACTTAGAGGTTTTTGTTCCCTTGCATTTGGCGCGAATAAGGAAAACGCAATAGGGATATTTGGACAACCCGAGGAAATTCAGAACCTGAGCGATGATGTTCTAAACAACAACTCGTTGGTTTACCATTATTGGGATCAGGGTTATTCTCTTTTTTTTGATATTAATAAAAATCAGTCTTTTTGTAGTGTGGAGATTGATAACAAGAAAACTATCTTATTTGAAGTTGAAATTTTTACACTTAAAGAAAAGGAAATTATAGAGCTCCTGAAGCAAAACGGATTCGCCTTATCAGATACAGAGGTACATAACTGGGGTGAAAAACGTATTAGTTTTGACGAAGCTTGTTTGGATTGTTATTTTGAGAATAACAAGCTCATGTCGGTAAACTTTAGTGCCATGGAAAGTGAAAGCCCGTTTGTTTTCTTTCCGAATTAATAATAATTTTTCAGGCTTTTAATCGTCTGTACTGTCCAAAACCCTTTTTATAAAACGTAATAAATCGTAACTTGCACTTTTAAAAAAACAACCACATGCCGGGAACTGAATTATTTGGCGCCGAAGAGCGCAAAGAAATCGAAGATGTAGTCTCAACAGGGGTCATGTTTCGTTACAACCACGATGCAATTCGTAATAACTTTTGGAAAGCTAAGGACTTTGAATCGGAAGTAAAAAAAATTAATGGTGCCAAGCATGCTCTGGCAGTGTCTAATGGTTCGGCCGCTATTTTGGCTGCTTTGGCCGCGTCGGGAATAGGTACAGGCGACGAAGTTATTTGTCCGCCGTTTACCTATATAGCCACTATTGAAGCCATTCTGTTTTTAGGCGCACTACCTGTTTTTGCGGAAATAGATGAGACGCTTTGCCTCAGCGCGAATGGAATTAAACAGGCAATCAGCCCTAAAACGAAAGCTGTATGTCTGGTGCATATGTGCGGTGGTAACGCCAATATGGATGAGATCATGCCTGTAATAAAGCAACACAATCTTATTTTGGTGGAAGATGCTGGTCAAGCCTTCGCATCTTCATAC
>CALMND010000424.1 GCA_937868565.1 uncultured Bacteroidota bacterium
TTTTTGGATCTGGTCGCATTATGTTTAACGAACACTGGTTCCCTTCTTGAATAACTGAATAGTAAAAGCCGTTAACATCAACAACAAACATCCAATTACATTCAACCATAAAAAGGCTGTTAATTCTACCATCCAGGCGAAAACGATAAAAGCCTGTGTGACAAGGGCTGCATAAAATACGGAGCCTCCATTCACTTTTTTCATGTAAAAGGCCACAAGAAATATTCCCAAAATGGTTCCGTAAAATAAAGAACCTAAAATATTTACAGCTTCAATCAAATTTCCGAGTTTGCCGGCGTAAAGAGAGACAACAATACAAAATATGCCCCAACCAACCGTTGCCCATCGGGAGGCGTCTAAATATTGTTTATCGCTCTCTGTTTTTTTATACGAGCGTCTGTAAAAATCTACAATAGTAGTAGAGGCTAAAGCGTTGATGCCACTGGCTGTTGAACCCATAGCCGCTAACAAAATAATGGCCAATAAAAAACCAACCACCCCCACCGGCAAATATTGTGTGACAAAAACAAGAAAGACATAATTGGAATCATTCGTATTTGCCTTCGAATCATTTTTTTCAATAAGTTTTATGGCACTTTTCCGTATTTCATTACTTTTTTTGTCAGCCACCTGTACTTCTTTTCGTGCTATATTGATGCTTAGTTCATCGTGGGAATGAACAGCACGAACCAATTGTTGTACTTGATTGCGTTTTTCATCAGAAACAAGTTTGAATTGGTTTTCAAGTTCTTTAAATTCTTTTTTAAACTCTCCGGATTCTAAACGACTTACTTCTACTTTATTAAAAAAAATGGGTGCCTGATGAAATTGATAAAATGTAAAAACCAATACACCAATTAATAAAATAAAAAACTGCATAGGAATTTTAAGAAGTCCGTTCATGACTAAACCCAGACGACTTTGATTAACCGATTTTCCAGTTAAATATCGTCCCACCTGCGATTGATCGGTTCCAAAATAAGAAAGTTGAAGAAAAAATCCACCAATTATTCCTGACCATATATTATAACGGTTATTTAAATCAAAATGGGTGTCAATTGCATTTAATTTGTTCAGTTTTCCTGCAATGTGCAGCGCATCAATAAATCCAACATCAGCCGGCAGAAGATGAACAACCAAATAAGTACATAAAAACAAACTCGCAAAAATAACACTCATTTGAAACAACTGTGTGTGCGAAACGGCTTTAGTTCCTCCATAAACAGTGTACGCAATAACCATTATACCCGTGAAGAGAATTGTGAAATTCATATTGATGTTTAATAAGTTGGAAAGAATGAGTGCGGGTGCGTAAATCGTAATGCCCGTTGAAATTCCACGATGCAACAAAAACAAAAGGGCTGTGAGTGTGCGGGTCTTATGATCGAAACGTTTTTCTAAATATTCGTAAGCTGTGTAAACATTCAGTTTATGAAATATGGGAATGAAGGTAACACACAAAACAACCATCGCAAAGGGTAAGCCAAAATACGATTGAACAAAGCCCAAGCCGCTACTAAATCCTTGCCCTGGTGCTGAAAGGAAAGTAATAGCGCTGGCCTGTGTGGCCATTACCGAGAAACCAACGTGGTACCAGGGCAATTGCCTGTCTGCTAATAAATAACCGTCGATGTTTTTTGTACCACGGCTTTTCCAAATGCCATAGAAGATGATGGACAAAAGCGTGAGTGTTAAAACCAACCAATCAATCCAGCTCATTTAAAATATTCAGTAAGTGCATATAACATCAATATGACAAAGAACAATGTGCCGATCACGAAAAAGTAAATATTCCTCCAGCTACCGAAAAAGGGCGCTTTCTCTTCTTCTTTATTTGGTTTTGTTTTCAATAAATCTTAATTCTTGGGCAAACTGATTAAATTGGCAAAAAGTCGATAAGCCCCGCTAACACCAGAGGGTAGCTCTCTGAAAAATGCCAGACCCGTGTAGGCAAAATTGCCTTTTCCATATTTTCCAATAATTAAACTTCCCGAATTTTCCTTTTCGCCAGGGTCGGCACTACTAAATATGGTTTCATACTGTTTGTCTATTTCCGAAGCGAAATAAATTCCTCTTTCCTGTATCCAGCCATCAAAATCTTTTTGAGAAATTTTGTTGGGCGTATTTAAAACTGGATGTGCTGGATTAATAAATTTTATTTCTGCTTTTTCGTTGGTAACCCTATCTCTAGAAATGCTAAAAGGGTAGGGGCCAATTTTAGCTTGCAATGGACCAACACGGCTATTGGTGTTGTATTGAACAATCAAATTACCACCTTTTTTAACGTATTCCATTAATTTGGGATGATGAAGCTGTAATCGTTCGTTCGTATTATAAGCCCTTACTCCAGTTACAATAGCTGAGTATTTTGATAAGTCGTTTTTTGCCAGCAACTCTTCCGTAAGAAGCGTAACCGAATACCCTATTTGTTTCAAGCAAGAGAGAACTTCATCGCCGGCCCCGGGAATATAGGCAATGTTAGAGTTTTTCTTTTTAAGATCAATCAACACCAATTTGCTTTCGGCATCACTTAATATAAATTGATAGGGAATATGATCGTATTCAATTCGCTTGATACTTTTATTGTAAGTTTGATTGCCTATAAACGCAGAGGCCTGAATTTTACCCTCAGTTGCATTTTTTTCGGGTTGAATTTCTGCAATAACGGTAATCTCTTCGCCTTTGTTTGTTAATTTGAAATCAGAATTTTGAATAGTTAATTTCCAACCTATGGGTAACTTTAAATCTATCTTTCCTTCTACATTAGGCTTGTTTGCTTTAACAACAAGTTGCATCGTTTTTATATCATAATTTTCGAACACGTAAGTTTTTTCAGAAAGATTAATAGTGACAGGCGGAAGAATTTCAAAGGGGCGATATATTTCACCTTTCACAGGGTCGGTATATTTATAAACTAAATTTCGGGCAACAGTTAAATTTAAGCCTTCGAGCGTAATATCAAACAAAACTTTGGAGCTTCCGTCGTTTTCAGGTTTTCCGACTAAACTTTTCTCACACACAGAATATAGACCTTCACTATGCTTTTGATTTAACCAATAAGGGTTGGAGTAGGGAGCCTCCTGTGAAATTTTTGCCCGATGTTTAAAATTCAACAAATCATTCGTTTTAATGTTTAGATTGAGAACAGTATCGCTATTGTCAAAAAAGGAAACTTTGTTAATCTTTAAATTACATTTATTACGATTAATGAGTTGAACGGTGGTGATTACGTCCTGCCCAGGAATAGCTGAATAATCATTAGACACGGCTTCCATCCATAAGCCAGCACAGCCGAGTAATAAAAATTCTGTTTCCTTTAGTTTTTGCTGCTTCCAATATTTTAGTTCAGAATTTTGTTCATCCAATAGTTGAATTTGCTTGTAAATTGAAATAAGCGTCCCCAAGGAATTTTCAGGTGAAAGCATATTGTATTTGTTTAAACATTCAGCAATTAGTTCGTGAATTATTTCTTTACCGTTGAATCTTTTCCAATCTAATTTTATCCCTTCAAACAAATCAGTTTTAACACTGTCTCCTTTTAAAAATTTAAAGTACTCAACGTTGCTCCCCCGCTGTTTGGCCGAACCAAATCCCTGACTTTTATGCATGGAGCGACTTTCAGCAGCTATTTCTCCATAACCTTTACCTAATAAAACATTGTAAATCCCCACATCCGTTTTCAGTTGTTCGGGTGAGGTAGTGTTTGTTCCTCCAAAATTAAAGGTATTCCAAAATAATCTGCGCGGTTGCCAAATTTCAACACTCTTTAATTGATCAGGGAATTTTTTTGGGTCGGCAGCTGCTTCAAATGCCTCTTGAGCGAGAATAGCAGAAGCTGTGTGATGGCCGTGTCCTCCTTCACCTGTGGTTGGAAAGCGACAAATAATCACGTCGGGTTTAAATTTTCGAATGGCTAACACAACATCTGATAAAACACTGTCTTTGTTCCAAAATGTAAAAGTTTCTTCAGGATTTTTTGAATAACCAAAATCATTGGCACGTGTAAAAAATTGTTCGGCTCCATCTACTCGTCGTGCGGCCAAAAGTTCGTGCGTCCTTATCAAACCAAGTAATTCTCCTTGTTCGTTACCAATTAAATTTTGTCCACCATCGCCTCGAGTTATAGATAAATAACCCGTTCTTAATTTCCTTTCACTGGCAAGGTAGGCTAACAGGCGTGTATTTTCATCGTCGGGATGCGCAGCAATATAAAGAACGCTCCCAACTGTATTTAATTTTTTTATTGAGAGAAGTAATTCAGAGGAACTATAGGCTACGGTAACTTGTGATTGTAATTTGCCGAAGCAAAAAAAGGATAATAGTAACAAGACTGACTGTAGGTATTTCATATTTAAATAAAATTTTGAAGGTAGTGAATTAATTCGCAGAGTGTAAAAAAGACCTAAGTGTAATGGAATTTATATACGTCATTTTTTAAGTGAAGGCAGTCGTGTAAGGCGAATTGTTTTTGGGACGCATTTTTTATTGTTTTAATAAAGTTCGTAAGTTTGTATAAGAAGTAAATTTAAATCTAACGCAGTTTCTTTGAATATTAACCAAAGCAGACTTAATTTGCTTAACTATCTTAATTTAGAAATACAAAAATGGCTTAGTTTTGCACCAAATAGATTAAAAATAAAATAGGCCAGAAAAAAAGCTAGTTGGCTCGATTTTTGATGTTTATCTGAACACAAACCTAAGGGATTAAATTTTAACAAATAATTTAGAAAGTAGACATGAGGAAAATTCTTTTTTTAAATCTCTTTTTTGCCCTGAGTTTATCAATGCCCGCTCAGGTAAATATTTACAATGCACTTATAAAAAAAATTAAAGAGATTCATCCGGAGATTGCTACACAAAATAAGGTAATCGCATTTAACATATGGAGTTTAGAAAATAGAGAAAGCAGAGAAATCAATCTTTCTTTTGATAGGGCGTTTAAAATATATGAATTTGCTAAGCTAAAAGGTGGTTCTGGTGGCTTTATTGCGGTGGCTGTTAGTCTTGAAAAGCTTGGTGCAAGTCAAAACATAGCACTACTAAAAGATGGAAACATAAAAATTATTTCTTTATCTGCCGATGAAATACAAGAACTTAATGCAACGCAACTTTCAAATGCAGTTTTTGATGATAAGGGCAATAGAATATATCAAAACCTGAGATCAAATGAAGTAGTAGAATCTATCAATAAGTTAATCACCCGTTAAAAATTTACACCATGCGGAAAATAATTTTATATGTAGTCTTTTTTACAATTTCATGTCAAATAAAGTCTCAAAACAATATCAATGCCGATTGCATCAGCGCTATTCCTTTGTGCTCAACGCCAAGCTTTACCTTCAACTCCACATCTGGAGTTGGCACAGTAACGGATATCCCAACGGGAAATAACATAAGTAATCCGGCAACTAACCCGGCGTCCAATAATTCTGGTTGTTTATTATCGGGCGAGTTAAAACCCCAATGGCTATTAATCACAATCGGTAACGCTGGGTTTTTAGAATTCGTTTTCGGAGCAGGTAATAGTCCAAATCCTCAAGCAGGTTATTATGACTGGGCCATGTGGCCATACACACCGACCACCTGTTCTCAAATTCAAAATAACACCTTACCTCCTGTGCGTTGCAACTGGAATGGTACCAGCACAGGCGGCACCGGAATCGCATCCGCTGGTAACATCCCCCCGGGAGGCTCCGCTTCTAATTTCGAGCCACCGCTGGCCGTTACCCCCTGCCAACAATTTATAATTTGTATTTCAAATTTTAGCGGCGTTAATACATTAGTAAGTTTTCAGAGCCTTGGCACGGCGAGTTTATCCTGTAACCCAAATTGTTTAGCCGTAAATAATCCCTTTATCTGTGCAGGGAGCAGCGCATCCATCATCGCGTCTAGTTCTGGAAATTTAGCAGGCGTCTCTTATTCCTTAAATCCGGGCGGCCTCATTTCACCAACCCCAACCTTTGTTGTTAACCCACTTGTAAATACGAACTATACTGTATTTGCGACAGGTGTCAATAATCAAAGTGTGACTGTGACGCAAACAGCCGTATGCCTGGTTACAGTTTACGCTAAACCTTCAACTATTCCTACTTTCACGCAATCAACATGTTTAAGCCCAGCTAACGCATTCGACTTAGGGTTAAATTTTCTTCCATCTAATCCGGTGCCTAATTATACTATAAACTGGTCGCCAATTCCTTCTGGAATTGTTAGCCCTACACAAACTTCAGTTTCTGGTACAGTCAGTCCCGGTCCATATTCTGCCACAATTACCGCAGTTGGTGGTTGCTCAACAATTGCTAACTTTACTATTAATTCTGCACCGGCCGCAGCCTCTATTAGCCTCACGCCCGCAGGGCCCATCTACACGCTCACTTGTTATCAGCCCACAATAACCATTAATGCTTTAAATGCCAATTGTAATTATACTTGGACAAGTTTATCTTCTCCTCCAATTTACACTTCCATTGGTAATTTTAATAATACCAACATTGGAACCTGGGCAATAACGGCTATTAATCCTGTTTCAAATTGTGTTTCAACTAAAACCATTGTTATCGCCCAAAATACCGTTGCTCCGTTGTCGTCAATTAGCCCTACACTTCAAAATGTGACCTGTGCAAATCCCGCTATCCAAACCCTGACGCTCACCTCCACCATTGGGGTAAATATTACGCACAATATTTACACTTCTCAACTTGGATTTTTTTCTGCTAATACTCAAACGGCTTTATATGTGCCCACGGTCTGTAATGGTACATACGTTTTAGTCAATAACGTAAACGGATGCAGCACAACCAAAACATTTACCGTTCAGGCTAGCCCTGGTTTCCCTACTTTTAGCATACAAAGTGCGCCTCCGAGTTTTACGTTAGGATGCAGCACAAAAAGTATATTGGCACTTAGCATATACACAGCTATCGGTTCGCCACCCGGAACCCCGGTTACTTATTCTATCATTCCTCCAAATACTTCGTCACTTTTAATTAATGGCAATCTTTCTGCGGCTACAGTATACACAATTAATTCCCCTGGAACCTGGACGGTCATATGTCGCAACGGAGGTAATAATTGTGATTCCAGATTGCCTGTTACCATTCTTCAAAATACGTTAGCACCAGATATTGATACAGTTTTAATACCGCAAAACGTACTCGATTGTTCAACAAGATCTATTGTAATAGAAGGCTATAGTCCATCACCTAATATTAACTATAATTGGTCTTTTGCGGCAAGTCCAAATCCTGTTTCTGTCTCAAGCAGCAGTTTAAGCATCGGCGTTAACACTATTTCTGCTCCTACCAAGACATTAATTAATCAATATACGCTAACCATTACTGACAATAATAATTTATGTGCAAGCGCAACCGTTATACCAATTTATCAGAATTTGTTTCCACCACAGGCCCTAATTACCACCGGTGCAAATGAAATTACATGTTTAACTCCAACCGTTTTGCTCACCAATTTTAGCTCAACTGGTATTCCACCAAATACATTTCCCCGAACATACCCTGTAATAGGTCAAATTTGGAGAGGCCCTTCCCCGCAGGAAGAGGTTCAGCAATCCTCTACTTATTTAGCTTCTATTCCAGGTGCGTATACAATGGTTGCTAAAGACCTCAATAATGGGTGCATAACGGCTACAACCATCGCCATTGCCGACAATAGAATCCGTCCCGTTGTAAACAGTCCCTTAGCGCCTCCGCCTTTCGTGTTGGACTGTGGTCCTAATTCAGCAACCTTGCAGCCAATAGTGGCAGGAGACAAACCTTCCTTTGAATATATATGGACTTGCCCTGTTAATGCTGCCACCAATCCAGCGGCAAACACCCCCTCAAAATCTGATTTTTTAACAACCAACACAATTGGTTTATACAGAGTGTTGGTAAGGAACACAAAAAATGGTTGCACCTCAACAGCTAATATGTCCGTCATAAATGGAACTTTGACCGCAGACTTCTCTGCCGACTTATCAGAGGGTTATGCACCTTTGTCCATCAATTTAACTAATAAATCAAATTCCACAGCCAATAACCTAAACATTAATACATATTGGAATTTTGGAAATGGAACCTATTCCGTTACCCCTTCGGTAACTATTTCACCAACGTCTATCTATCACTTAGCGGGTACGTATACCATAACAGCTTATGTTAATAAAGGCGCATGCAAAGACACTATATACAAAGTAATTCGTGTAGAAATTCCCTCAAGTCTCGAAATTCCGAACGTTTTTACCCCTAATGGTGATAATGTGAACGATCAATTTTTTCTTAAAACAAGTAATTTGGACGAAATAAATTTCAAAATATTTGATCGCTGGGGACATATTGTGTATGAACTTATTAGTTATGCTGGGAATATAGCATGGGATGGAAAGAACCAATTTGGTAAAGAAGTGTCTGATGGAGTTTATTATTATACCTTAAAAGCAAAGGGTATAGACGGTCAGGTTTTTAACAAAACCGGAACGATTAACCTTTTTCGATAAATATTTTTGGCTTTTTTGCCAAAAAAGCAGTAAAAATTATTTTTTAACAAATTTTGGTATTAAATTTGAAGAGTCAAGTAGAACATTATAATTACGAAAACCATGTATAATATGAAAAAATCAATAGCACTTATGCTTTTTGCGATTCTCGCGCTTAGCAATTATAGTTTTGCGCAAAGAGTAGAAAATTCGCCCAACATCTATCATCTTTTTGATATAGATTCTTTAAGAGGTTTTGATGAAGAAGCTGCGCGCAGATCTGCTATTTCGGAACAATTTTTGGGTGCCGAATTCAAAGTGAGAATGTATCAGTTAAAAAGAAGATATATAAACGATAAATTTAATTTGTGGCCAAAAGAGTCGGATGATAGTTTTCGTCATGCAAATAAAGTAAAATCCAATGTCGTACCTGGCTGTGTTAATGAAGACTTCGAAGCTTCGACTGCCGGTATTATCACGGTAACCAATCAAATTGCAGGGTGGACCGTAACGAGAGGAGTTCATACGCAAGTTCCTAATGCTAACTCTTGTAATTTGTTAGCTTGCTGTCCTTCAGCCCCTGTTGAGTCTGAGTTAATTTCAGCCCCAAATGGTTATATCGACAACACGATTGGTAATTGTTATCCCATATTCTCGGTTTTCGGAAGCACTCCGGGCAACGCTAACGGTCCGGTAGCAAACCCACAAATAACCGGAGGTATGTTTGGAGACAATTTTATTCGGATCAACAGTTCTAATAATGATTTTAGCGTTGAGAAACTTTCAAAGACCTTTAGCGTGACAGCTAATAATGCTATTTTTCAATTTGCATTCATTTCTGTTATGAATGCGGGTCATGGTTGTTGTGATGCTGGTGCATTTCAAATTGGTTTACCCGGCATTGCTTGTCCAAGCTTCTCGGCTTCCGCTTTAAGTGCACAATGTGTTAATACTACACAGGTTATTGAGTTTCTTGGCGCTCAAACCTGTCAAACCGTTACCGTTAATAATGCAAACGTGATATTTAATAAATGGAAGATTAGTTCTATGGATTTGACCCAATATATTGGACAATCTATTACCATTGAAATCGTAGCATCAGATTGTACGGGGGGCGGGCACTATGGTTATGTTTATTTTGACGCTCAGTGCGGACCCATGACAATCACGGGAAATGGAAATGTTTACCCTGCTGGAACGAATAGTGTCGTAGTGCCAACCTGCGGTGCCTCCGGTGCAACCATGTGCGCAACTGCGGGACTAGGACCTTATTCTTGGGCTGGACCTAATGTTCCTATTGGCTATACAATACCTTCTTACACCAACCAGTGTTATACCTCTTCACTATCTGCTACTTATACGTTGTATATGAATCCTCCTGGTTCATGTGCTCCGATTCAAAGGGTAATTAATACAACTATTACTCCTGCTCCCCAAATTAATGCCAGTGTTTTGCAAGCCACTTGCGGGCAGACTTTGGCAAGTATTACTGCAACACCAGGTGGTTCTGCAATAGTTCCAGCATCGCTGGCGTGGTCTGGCTCTCCGTTGTCATTAAATCAAAACACAACGGTCGCGGTCTACGTCATACCGCCCGGACCAGCACCAGCTATCGTCACCATTACGATAAAGGATCCTCTTGGTTGTAAGGTATCAACAACAGTTAGTGTAAGTCCTGCACCACCTAACCCAACTTTTAACATTATTAATACTTCAGGAACCTACAGTATTACGTGTTACAATCCTAGTCTAAATCTTGGCATTTCCACCAACTATAACTATAACAATAATCAGTTGAACTATTTTTGGGCGAGCAATAGTTCCACCTTCGTAACGGCCAGTGTCACGGTGAATCAGGCGGGCACATACACCGTTATAGGTTCTGATCCGGTTACTTTGTGTGCTGCGATTCGAACGGTTGCGATTGGTGTAAATACTACAGTACCTTTAGGTAGCCTGAGTCCTACATTGCAAAACATTACTTGCGGTAGCCCTACCACTGCAATTATTACTGCGGTGGCAAATACTCCTTCCATTAACATTACGCATTTCTTTTCAAGTCCTATAGGTGGTACATACTCTATCACTAATTCGAGTACAGGTTATGTTCCGGGTATACCGGGTACATATACTTATGTGCTGCAAGACAATGTAACTGGTTGTACGTCTATAAAACAGTTTTCTATAACGTCGGCAAGTAATTTTCCAACATTTTCGCTTACCAGCGCGCCTCTCAATTTTACGTTAGGCTGTTCAACCAAGAGTGTAACAACGCTCCAAATCACAGGACCTCAAACTAATCCCCCTGGTTTTCCTACAAGTTATACTGTGCTAGGGCCTAGTAGTCCAAGTGTGCTACCCTTGGTTGGAAATTTAAGTAATGCTCCCAATTATTCTGTTATCGTACCGGGTACTTGGACGGTAGTGTGTAGAGATAATAGTAACTCCTGTGATACTCGTATTCCGGTAAGTGTTTTGTCAAACACTTTAGGGCCAAAACTTGATACGGTTTATGCTGATCGAACTATTTTAACATGTTCATCTCCTTCTGTTGATCTTGTTGCATTTAGTAGTAACACTAATGCGCAATACGATTGGAAATTGCCAAGTAACACAAGTATTCAAAATGACTCGCTTTCTGTTTTCTCTTTGACGAATACACCAACGGCAACACTTGTTGCAAATTACACACTTGTTGTAACAGACGCAAACAGTTTATGTAAAACCACAACAGTAGTTCCAATTGCGCAAAATCTGTTTCCTCCAAAGGCCAAAATTACTGCGGGTGTTCCTGAACT
>CALMND010000425.1 GCA_937868565.1 uncultured Bacteroidota bacterium
ATTGCACGATACTCGCCCACGATAAGTATAAGACGGGTTTTGGGAATGAATGTGTAAAAGAAGCTTCCTTGAATGATTTGTTTAAACACGCTGACATAGTGAGTATTCATCTACCGCTTAACGACGAAACACACTATTATGTGGATGATGTTTTTTTAACGCAGTTTAAAAAACCAATTTACCTGATAAATACAGCGCGCGGCGCTTGTGTGAATACCAAAGACCTTATAAATGCCATAGAGAGGGGGCAGGTTAGAGGAGTTTGCCTGGACGTTTTAGAATATGAGAGTTTGTCGTTCGAAAGTATTCCGGAAAATGAAATTCCAGAGCCAATGAAGTACTTAATTAATTCTGATAAAGTAATACTAAGCCCTCACATTGCCGGCTGGACACATGAAAGTAATTATAACATGAGTCGATTAATTGCTGAAAAAATAATTGCTCTTGGAAAAACTTAAAAATCAATTGTGTAAGAGTTAGTAGAGGCGAAAATTTTTGTTTTATGTTTTTTTTGGTCAATCATAAAACCTCTGAACTGAAGAATCTTGGCATTGCTGTTTGGCCTGAATTCACTTAATGGAACCCAAATTTCACCACGTATTGCCTTACCCTTGTAGTATCCTCCAGCAGGCTGTTTAACTGATGTTGAATACCGCAAAGTGTCTTGAATGTCATTGTCAAAATGGGCTGCAAATTTACCCGTTACACTATTATAGATATAGGTTGTAAAAACTAAATTTGGTCCCTGAGTAGCATTATCAACAAATAAATCACCGTCACCGTCCTCGTAAGTTAAAACCAAATACGCAGCTTCTCCGCTTGAGGTTTTATGAGGGTTCAAAAAGTCCTTGAACTCTACCGTAGGATGCGGGTCGGTGCTGTTTCGTTTAACACAGGAATAAGAAACCAGCACCAACAAAAATATAGAAATTAGATAACGCATTGTCAAATCAATACCTAAATTTACGAAATATTCCCGTTTTAAATACAAAACCTTGTTAAAAAAAGACAACGAAATATTTAGCATTCGCTCAGTCGAAGAATTTACAGCCTTTAGTCTTCAAGTTTTTAATTTTCAATACCAAAACAATGAGGTTTATAAAACCTGGACCGATCTTCTTAAAATTGATCCGAACAAAGTAAATAGAATCGAGCAAATTCCCTTTCTGCCTATTGAGTTTTTTAAAAAACATAAGGTCGTATCAAATTCAATATCCTCTAAAACGGTTGTTTTTGCAAGCAGTGCAACCACGTCTACTACCCCATCATTGCATTACGTGAATGATGTTCTTCTTTATGAGGCAAGTTTTATGAAGACCTTTGAAATGCTGTATGGGAAACCTCAGGATTACTGTATACTCGCGCTTCTCCCTAGTTATTTGGAAAGGAAAGATTCTTCCCTTGTTTATATGTGTAAACGGCTAATCGATGAATCAGAGCATACTTTGAGTGGCTTTTTTTTGAATAACGTGACGGAGCTTGTTTTCGTTATCGAGCAACTTAAAAAAAACAACGAGAAGGTTTTATTAATTGGAGTTTCGTATGCTTTAATGGATCTATGTGAGCGCTCTGTGAAGTTAAATGAAAAATTTATTGTGATGGAAACTGGCGGTATGAAAGGTAGACGAAAAGAACTATTGAAGAAGGAACTGCACAACCATTTAAAAAGCAATTTAGGGGTGAAAACTATACATAGTGAATATGGAATGACAGAATTGCTGAGTCAGGCTTATAGTAAATCTGATGGATTGTTTGAAGGACCACCCTGGATGAAATTTTTGATTCGGGATAGACAGGATCCTTTAAGCCTTAGAAAGGACTCGAAAACAGGTGGAATAAATATTATTGATCTTGCTAATATTAACTCTTGCTCTTTTATTGCAACACACGATCTTGGAAGATTAATAAAAACTAATAATGGAGCGGAAAAACTGGAGTTAATGGGTCGCTATGATAACAGTGACATTCGAGGGTGTAATTTGATGCTGGATAATTTGTAACTAATAGCACGTTACGTTTTTGATAACTTAACACATTTGAAATTTTTTGTTCTTCAAAGTCAATAATTATTTCAAATTAGGAATATTTCATTTCTGTTTGCAGTATTTATCATAAAGTTTCATGGCCAATTCATTACCCAGTCCGTCTGCCTTTTCCAAATCTTCACAAGCTCCTCGCTTATCCTTACTGGCCATCTTAATTGCTGCGCGATTCACATATGCGGTAGAGTAATCAAATTTTAATTTAATAGAGTAATCTAAATCCTTTAATGCTTCTACATAGTTTTTGTTACCACCTTTTGCAACGCCCCGATAGCAATAACTTACCGCGTTTTTCGAATTTAATTTAATGGCTTCGTCTAAATCAGTAATGGCTCCCGAATGGTCATTCACATTAATTTTCGAAGCACCACGGGACACTAAGGCTTCTTCTTCCCTGGGTATGGCGTCCAAATAAAAATTCCAATCTTTAATAGCGCCCTTGTAATCACCTAATTCAAATTTACTTTTAGCTCTTAGTTTGTACGCCATATAATCTGGTTTAGTAATTGGCAAACAATTGATAGCATCATTTAGTTCTTTCACGGCGTAATTATAATCTTTGGTGGCAAAACGCACTTGGGCCTTCAGTAACATCACTTCACAGTACTTTGGTTTAAGCTCGAGCGCGGATTCACAGGATAATAAAGCTGTTTTATAACTTTTTCCTTTAAACATCAAAAGTGCCTGATAATAGAAAATCTCAGGATCTTCCAGTTTTTCTTCGTGGTTAATGTAAACAGCCGTATCAATCATTTTTTTACTTTCTTTATAGTTTTCCTGCAAGTAATAACA
>CALMND010000426.1 GCA_937868565.1 uncultured Bacteroidota bacterium
AATAGTACCTATACCATTAACGCCACCTGACCTTGTGACACCATATAGCTTACCATTACTAGCTTGCATTAATGCACTAAAAGGAGCGCTACCGTTTGCTGCTACCAAATCAATTTTTTTAACATAATTGCCAGTTGTGGGATCATACTCAAAGATTACGCCAACACCATTAGTTCCTCCAGCAGAAGTCATACCATAAATTTTACCATTTGAGGCCTGCATTAGTGAACCCCTAGGTGACGAGCCGTTAGCAACAGAAAAATCTACCTTTTTTACATAGGTGTTATTTGAAACGTCGTACTCGAATAGAACGCCTAAGTTATTGATACCACCGGATAATGTTACCCCATACAGTTTATTGTTTGTTGCCTGTAATAGTTTAACATATTGTGGAGAAGATCCCGGGAAGCCGGTAAAATTATATTGTGTACTCGGATTATTGCTTCCTGTTGGCATTCCAAAAAGCGTTCCATATCCCTCTCCTCCTGCTGAAGTCATTCCCCAGATTTCGGATTGCGAACTCAAACGATTGAATGCAAGCATAGCTAGCGAAAACACAACCAAATATCTCTTTTTCATAATCTGTCTATTTTATAATTAAAATTAAAGCTTTTTTTTGAGATATGCAAAACCTTTAACCACGGTCGCGATAGAACAATTATTAGGAAGATAATTTACAGCGCTGACGCCGAGTTGATCATTAAAACCTATTCAGATTTTATTATTTTCTGAATATCCTCGATTATTTTTTGAGAAAGTTTAGTTGCTTTATCCGAGGAATCACTTTCGCTGTATATTCTGATAATTGGTTCGGTGTTGCTTTTTCTTAGATGCACCCACTCTTTATCGAATTCAATTTTAACACCATCGCTTTCGTTGATCGGTTGAGTTTTATATTTTTCTTTTACGTCTGCTAAAACTTTATCGACGTTAATTTTTGGGGTAAGCTCAATTTTATTTTTTGAAATGAAGTAAGAGGGATAACTTTTACGCAGGGCGGTTATTGATTTACCCGATTTTGCCAGATGAGTAAGGAAAATAGCAATACCTACCAAAGCATCCCTTCCATAATGTAACTTCGGTAAAATAACACCCCCGTTACCCTCGCCTCCAATAACAGCATTAGTTTCTTTCATTAGCTTCACAACATTTACTTCCCCAACCGCAGAAGCAGAGTATTTACCGCCGTAAGCTTCTGTGACGTCGCGCAAGGCTCTTGTACTGGACAGATTACTTACAGAGTTTCCTTTTTTGTGGAATTTTAAAACATAATCTGAAACGGCAACCAAGGTATACTCCTCGCCAAACATTTTTCCATCTTCACACACAAATGCTAACCTATCAACGTCCGGATCGACGCTAATTCCAAGATGAGCTTTTTTCTTCTTTACTTCCCGGCTAAGATCCTTTAAATGTTCCGGTAAAGGTTCGGGATTGTGAGCGAAATTACCATTCGCCTCGCCATGAATGACATGTATCTTTTTTACTCCTAATTTCTTTAGTAATGCAGGAACCGCAAAGCTCCCTGAAGAGTTTATCGCATCTATAACGACTGAAAATTTTGCCTTTGCAATTGCTTTAATATCAACATAGGGGAGATTTACTATTTTTCTGATATGTGTATCAAGAAAATTGGGGTTTGTTGAGTATTTACCCAACTTGTCCACTTCGGCATAGTGGTAGTCATCCAACTCTGCAAGTTTCAATATTTCTTTCCCAAGCTCCTCACTAATAAATTCACCTTTGTTGTTTAGCAACTTCAAGGCATTCCACTGTTTCGGATTATGGCTAGCAGTTAAAATGATACCACCTTGCGCTTTCAGCTCTGTTACCGCCATTTCCACTGTGGGTGTCGTGCTTAATCCAAGATCAATTACATTGATCCCTAAGCCTATTAATGTTGAACTTACGATATTTGAAATCATTTCGCCACTTATCCTAGCGTCTCTTCCAATCACAATTGACGTTCGCTTTGCTTTGGTGTTTTGTCTTAAAATCAAAGTTCCATACGCCGAAGCATACTTAAGGGCATCTAAAGGAGTTAATGCCTCGTTGGGCTTACCCCCTATTGTTCCCCTGATTCCTGAAATACTTTTTATTAGTGTCACGTTAAAAAAATTATGGGATAAAATTAAACAACTCACCACATATTAGATTCAATTATTATTAACAATTGTTATATCATACAGTAAATTGATATTTTTGAGGACATTAATAACACTCGCTTTAGCTTTTCATGTTAAAAAAAATTTTAATTTTTCTGTTATTTTTTAATTTCAATGATATTCATGGTCATACTTACATATTAGAAAATCAATCGGATACGCTAATTGTTCCAAATGAGGAATTTGAAGATTGTTCCTCGCTCGGGTTCACAAATAACAATATTAATAGACCTAATCCATTGTTAGTTCTTTTTAAACATAAACATAAAAAAAACAAACGATTAACGGCGGCCATTTTAGCATTTCCATTTCCTTTCGGTATAGTTGGATTGCACAGAATTTACCTAGGTTGTCCTCCCTATGTACCGGTAGTTTACATCGCAAGTTTAGGCGGAATTTTCGGCTTTTTACCCTTGATAGATTTTTGCGTTTTAACTTTTGGGAAAGACTTTGAAAAATACTCGAATCGAGGCTCCGTTTTTATGTGGGTAAATTAATCTTATAAAAATGTGCGGAATCGCTGGAATAATTTTAAAAAAACAATCAGATGATAATCTGACTGAAAAAATTATGGCCATGAGCGATTGCATCAAGCACCGCGGGCCTGATGGTGAAGGGTTCTTAATTGCTGATACAAATCATGCTGCACCCTATTCCAGAACAAACTCTGGCAATTATTCACACACTGACATTAATTACATTCCACGATTAACTGTTTCCGAAAGCCCTTCTAATCAGAGTTTGGCTTTTGCACATCGCCGCCTGGCCATCATCGACCTAAGTGTAACAGGTCACCAACCGATGTGCGATCAGGAATCAAAATACTGGATAACTTACAATGGGGAAATATATAATTATATTGAACTAAGATCTGAACTCAAGAACCTTGGACACAAATTTATTTCAGAAAGCGATACGGAAGTTATTTTAAATGCATACAAAGAATGGGGCTTCGATTGTGTCGCTAAATTTAATGGAATGTGGGCTTTTTGCATTTATGATATTGAGAAACAGATATGCTTCGCTTCTCGCGATCGCTTAGGAGTTAAACCCTTTTATTATTTGAACTCACCCACTTCCTTTTCTTTTGCCAGCGAACAAAAAGTTTTTATCAAATCTGGTCTTTTAAAGGCTAGGGTAAATCAAGATAAATTGTACGGCTACCTGATTAACGGTGTATTAGAAGATGAAGAAAATAATTTTTTTGATGAGATTAAGGAGCTATGGCCTGACAATAATTTGATATACAGTTTAAGAACCGGCGAATTAAAAACGAATCGTTATTTTAATTTACAAAATTGTATTAATTTAAAAAATGATTCCCTGAGCGAGAAGCAACTGATTGAAAAAATAAATGAAGCTCTCGTTAAGGCCGTTAAATTAAGAATGCGCAGCGACGTGGAAATTGGAACCTGTTTAAGCGGCGGCATTGATAGCAGCGCATTGGCAGTTATAATTTCCGAAATGCAGGCGCAACAACCTTTAGCCTGTTTCACTTCTGTTTTCAAAGGTCTGTCTATTAATGAAGAGAGTTTTGCAAATCTTGTTGCGACTCAAATAAAAGCCAAGCATCTAAAAGTTGAACCAACCCTATCAGGTTTTGTGAATGAATTAGACGAATTGATATACTCCCAGGATGTTCCCATTTGGGATCCCAGTACGTATGCTCAGTTTAAAGTGATGGCGTTGGCAAAACAAAATAACATAAAAGTATTGCTAGATGGTCAGGGTGCTGATGAGTTATTTGGCGGTTACCACCATCATTTTATAGCTAAATGGAACCATCTTCTAAAAACCGGGAAATATATAGAGTTTTGTAAGGAAATAAATGCTTCAAGCAAGAGTATTCCCGGCCCCTTTCTCTTTTATATAAAGGAAAAAATCAAACAACATTTTAACCTATCTAAAAAAAGTATTTCTTCCTTGCTCAAAGACGAATTTCTAAATTCAGGTGAAGGGAAAGTGCCAATGATTTATTTTGACGATGTTAACAGTCAGTTATTATATGATATTAATGAAATTCGTCTTAAAATTTTTCTCAAATGCGAAGACCGTTGCGGTATGTGGCATGGCGTAGAAAGTAGAACGCCGTTTAGCGATGATATTGAATTAATGAAACTTGTTTTTTCATTTGACGGGGACAAAAAGATAAAAAATGGCGTGTCGAAGTATCTATTGAGAGAGGCTGTTAAAAACAAACTACCCGAACAAATATACAAACGCTATGATAAAAAAGGATTTGAAACCCCCACACTACTCTGGATGAATCAAATACGTCCTCAAATAATTTCAGAAGTTAGAGATGCAAATTTTGATTTCGTAGATTATAAATCCCTTGGAAAAATCAGCTCAACAAATTCATACCACAACAAACTACTTTTTAAACTTTTTATTTTTTCCCGATGGAAAAAAATTTTTGCTTAGAATCCAAACTTATTAAATTTTATTTAAAAGCGGAGGTTTCATCACGGTAAAAACGCCACTCAGCATTTTTTTCGCGGAAGGAAAGTTGTCTATTTCGAACCTGCACGTGTTAAATTCCATAGAAACCAACCGCGTAGAACAGGCGGTGTTACCCCACAATATTGATGACTTAAAAACGTACCACTACCGATGTACTACTAAAGCATTTTGGTGCTATTAATGATTTTATTAGACAAAAGCTGTACGACTTGTTACCACTGAAAAAGCCGAAATTGCCTAATTTCATGATAACTATTAACTGGTGTTAATAGTATTATGGAAAACGTTGCTTAAAGTAGTTTTGGGAAGCTGATCACCGCAATAAATAACTATAAAAAAAGACAGCCAATCTTGCTTCTTTTTATGCGCTAATTGGATTAGTTGATCCACCAAAATTATAGTAAAAATTACTTTTCTCGTGGTGCACTAAAGTAGAGTAGTTGGGCACACGTAATCCGTAATTTTATATTTCCCACTTTCTTTTAAAGCATTAAATCCGCCTTTTATGTTTATCAAATTTCTATAACCTCGTGCCTGCAAAATCGAAATAAAAACAACTGAACGATAACCGCTTGCGCAGTGTATGTAGTAGGTTTTGTCTTTATCGATCTTTAGCATACTCTCGTTTATAAAGTCAAGAGGTGCGTTTTCAGCATCTATTAAATGTTCGCTGACGTATTCACTTGCTTTTCGCACGTCGAGAATATTAACGGTTTCTGATTCAACAAGATTTGATAACTCATCTTCACTAACAGACTTTATTTTATCGAACTCTTTTTTCGCATCGTGCCATGCCTTGATGCCGCCTTTTAAATATCCGATTGAGTTATCGTAACCAACTCTTGCCAAGCGGGTAATAACCTCCTCCTCCCTTCCGGGTTCGGCCAAAATTAATATTCTTTGTTTTATATCCGGAATCAATGTGCCTACCCAAGTTGCGAAACTTCCGTCAATTCCAATATTTATCGAATTAGGGATAAATCCTTTTGTGAAAACATTCGAATCGCGAGTATCAATAATAAGAGCGTCGGTTTCGTTAGCCGCTGCTTCAAATTCATTTGCTGTTAATTCTCTGTTTCCTCTCTTCAAAACAACATCGATACTTTCATAACCCTTAATATTTAATAAAACGTTTTGAGGAAAATATCCCGGAGGGGGAACTAGTCCGGTTAAAATTTCCTTGACAAATTGCTCTTTTGTTAACTTTGGATTCAACGCATAATTAACCTGTTTTTGATGACCTAGTGTGTCTGTTGTTTCTTTACTCATATTTTTACCGCAGGCACTTCCTGCACCGTGATTTGGATAAACCATCAATGCATCGCTTAAAGGCATTATTCTGTTTCGAAGCGAGTCAAATAAATAGCCTGCCAGCTTTTGTTCTGTGAGATCTGCGATAACATGTTGAGCTAAATCAGGTCGGCCGACATCGCCAATAAACAAGGTATCACCGGTAATTATTCCGTGCTGCTTACCATCTTCATCAATCAGCAAATAAGTTGTGCTTTCCATTGTATGGCCTGGCGTGTGTATGACTTTAATGTTGTAACCACCAACTTTAAAAACCTCATTGTCTTTTGCAACAATTGCTTCATAACCAGGTTTAGCAGTAGGGCCAAACACAATTTGAGCACCTGCTTTCTTTACAAGGTCTAAATGACCGCTAACAAAGTCCGCATGAAAATGCGTTTCAAACACATATTTTATTTTCGCTTTGTCTTTTTTTGCTCTGTCGATATAAGGCTGTACTTCTCTTAGCGGATCAAAGATTGCTGCTTCACCATTGCTTTCAATATAGTATGCAGCATGTGCTATACAACCTGTATAAATTTGTTCAACTTTCATAATTTCTAATTTTATATCGCAAATTTCGCTAACGAATTCCGCTTACATTGGAATTTTTGTTCCCTAATTATATGATTGTAATCATTTTTTGGCGTATTTGTGTAATTGACGCCACTGCATAAAAACAAAAAAGATTTGTGTTACCACAAACCTCACTTGCATTTATCAGCGGAGAAGGAGAGAGAGCGAACATGCAGTGCATGTTTGAGTCGGCTTGTGAGGGATTAGCTGCGCTGATCCCTAATGCCTCCCAGAGTCTCAATGCAAAAGGCAATCCCTCTTTGTGGGATTTCTTTTAGAATTTTATTGCGCTAACGAAAGCAAAGCTTTCGAAGCTCCATAAAACTCAAAAAGCGCCTTTTAGGCGCCTTTTGCATTTATCCGCGGAAAGAACGTTACCCAGTTCGAACCTACAACCCCTGAATACCTTGGAAAACAAGCGTTTGGAAAAAGCTATTTCACCGCATAAACTTCCGGGGCTGGATAACGAGTTACTGGCCGATGTTTTCCTGCGGGACTTGGCCGCAATTAACGAGTTCCTTTTCTATGTAGATGCCGAGCCTTTTATTACCCCTGAAAAGGCCGAAAATCACAAACGTGTGGCCTTTAAGAAGGTGGTTGCAGAGTAGATAAGACTATAACGAATAAGTGGGCTTTGTGCCCACTTTCATAATTTGATCCGGACTACACAGTCCGTAACTGGAGAATTGAACCATACTTATTTCTTCTTAGATTTCCTTTTTTTTGGTGTAACGTCTATGCCCGGACAAGAGATACCGGGATTGCTAACCATCGGAATTGAAAGATAAGTTCCATGCGTCCAGTTGTCCTTGATTTCTATTTCTTTGATTTTGTAACCAACATACGATCCCATGATAGTTAGAGTTCTTGATGAGTCCAAGAGTTTGGTTATATCCAACGCAAAAAGTCCCTTAGCATCTGACAAGGTTGCTACCTGAGTTCCCTTCACAAAGATAGTAGCATTCGGCAGTTCCTCATTGGATTGAGCATCATAAATAATTCCTTTGAGGGTAAACTGGTTATTGATCGCACCGGGACATTCAAAAGTTCGCACGGTTTGATACGCCTCCTTGACAATTCGCACCGAATCTTCTTGAGCAATAGATTCCTGCAAAATCGAGAAAAAAAGTATTATAGATAAAACTTTAAAATTCATGGGCGAACTTTCACTTGTTATGATTTTTTATCACTTTCAACGGACGTTTAATTGCACCATTGTCCTGAATAAAAACGTAGTAAACCCCATTTGGTAGAGGAGTTAAATCAATTTCCATTATTGTTGGCAATTCGCCCGTTTCAAAAACCTTTTGTCCTACAGTATTAACAATAGTGATTTTTTCAGGTAATGAGGCTGCTTGGCTAAAATCAAGATTTAACTTGTTGGTGAAGGGATTTGGGAATAATTTGTACATATTATTTATTTCGTGTGTGTAAATCCCAACGCAAGCAAACACACTAAACAAAGCGCTTGTAGCACAGCCATTAGTTGAATTTGTAGCAATCAGGGTGTATTCGCCAGGGGCATTCGTTATTAAAGTGAGATTGTTGGTTGCGCTGGTAACTGCTCCAACTGGAACTTTCCATTGAAAGGAAACATTTGTTGTGCCCGTAGTCAAAGTTGGTTCAAGGTTAACTGTGCCATTTGGACAAGCTACTGTATAAATGCCGATAGAACTGAAGATCGGATACTGCCTATTGTCGGCAATATTTATTGTTGCTGTCTTTTGGCAACCATTCGCTGCATCCTTAACAGTCACACTATATGTCCCTGATTGAGCAGCTATACAGGTTGAACTAGTGCAGCCAAAACCCACACCCGGCTCTACCCATGTATAAGAAACATTTGTAGGGTTGCTCACAGTTGTCATTAAGACTGTTGGTGTGTTGCAGGTGATAGAGCCAGAAGCAGTAGTTAAAGTAAGAGTTGGCAGGATTGTGTTTATTACAACGCTAACTGTGGTCGTCTGCAAGATCGTTCCTGATGATGCAGCTAAACTGAATATACCCGGCGCAGCAATGGCAATACTATTACCGTTTAGAACATTCAATTGTGGGGTTGTCCATGTATAGCTTACATTCGCTGTGAAAGAACTGCTTGCAGAAAGTGTGATCGTCGGATTCGTGCAGGTTAAACTGAAACTTCCGGTCGAACTTGTGACTGTTGGATTGATTTGTGATTTTAGCGTAATGGCTAATAAAAAAGCAACGGGAATGAATATTTTAAATTTATACCTTATGATGAAACATTAATGGTTTGTTTAACCAACTTCAATTTTGAGTTTTTGGGATTGATTTTATATTCCGTTGTAAAATTCCCTTGTCCATACATTATTTCTATATCTAAAGGCAAAGATTTTCTTATCTTCCCTTTTATTATGATATGGGTTAAAGCGCAATTAATAAATTTACTCCGAATCACTATGACATTAGTTGAATCAGTAAGCGTTGTAATATCAATTTTGTATCTACCTGATTTATCCGAAGTTCCCTGACGAACTGCGCCGCGTGAAATGCTGCCAGTATCAGTTAATTGTAATACATAACCCGCATAACTTATCGGTTCTTTGGTTCCCTTGGCATAAATTGTTCCATAGATATAAATCTTTGAAGTATCCTTTCCGTTTATTAACTCTGGAATTTTCGCAGATGATTTGCAGTTAATACAGAAAAAAGCAACTAAAACAACGCACAAAAAAACAATTTGTTTCATTACTGGAAAGTTAGTTTAAAAAATGGAAAAATACAAGGGAGCTCTTCTGAACAAGCTCCCTTGATTTTTCTGGAATCAAAAATTATTTATTCTTTCAATATTTTAAATGATTGTTGTCTTCCACTAATATTTACTTGCATTAAATAAATACCCTGGCCGAGATTACTTGTTCGCAAATCGTAATCAATATTATTCGTTTTACCAATTCGTTCATTGAGAACTTGCTTTCCCGTCATATCGAATACAATTATCTCAACATCACTTTCCCTTGGCAAGCTACACCTGACCTTTACATTTTCGTAAGAATGTGAAGGATTAGGAAAGACAGAAATATCAAAGACATCGGCACCGATCTTTTTGATTCTAACATCAAAACCAACACAATTACTTGGATATACTAAAGTCATAGTGGGTACACAAGAATAATTAGCCAACAGGCTGTCAGTCACAAAGTTTCCACCACTAACAGCTTCAGGTGAGCCTTTAACTGTTTTTCTAGTCAGTAGTGAGGCAAAACCATTAGCGCTCGCCTGAAACCACATTAAATCTTTTATACTGTCGTTAATGTGGCTTAGTTGATGTCCGTGCCCAAACTCATGGCTGATAATTGAATAAAAATCTAGATTACCCGAAGCAATACCATTCGCTGTATCCCTATCCCACGGGAAAGGAACGTTGGGTCTGATTTTTATATCAAAACTTTGAAGATAAAAATTGGGCGGGCCTCCAACAACCGGACAAGCCCCCAATACAGACGGAGTTTTCATTAACTCGTATTGATAAGCGGTATCTACAACACAGATTCCATCGAAGTTCGAGTATTTTTTTGTGGTATCTCCACCATAATACCAGTTTATTCCTGTCGCACAACTCCAGTCATGCATCGCTTTTTTAATAACTGGCTTGGCATCAGACCATGTTGCGTTTACGTTATTATTAATTAAAATCCGATAGCCTCGATTATTTTGACCAACTAATTCCGCGTGAATCTTCCGATAACGTACCGGTGAGATTGGATAGTCATCCATATACTGTGTAACATTCCAAGGGATATTAATTGGTGCGCTTGATTCTGCTGTAATTCCAAGAGCATTTTTAACCTTGAACTTTCCTGAGCCAATATAAAAAAATTTATTCACCTCAGGCAATAACTGACCTTGCACATTAAAGTCTGCGGAGTCAATGATACTTGGAAGTTTTATTACAATTTGATTATGTGTCCAGGAGACTAAATCCATTGGTTGTATGCCCCCACTATGAGCGTTTGAAGCGATGGGGTATCTATCACCGTAATTTGCATTTTTGAAAATTACAGAAGCACCATTTACCATTCCGTTTCCAAAATACTTACCTGTCACAGTAATCGTTTTGTTTTCACCAGCTGGCACACCGTTAGTCCAAGCAGATATTATAGGAGTGCAGGACGCATCAGTGATGTTACCGCTAAAATTAACGTTATCATAACCTACAATAGTGGTGCTTGTAACTGATGCGTTTGCTGTTGGTGAATACCAACTGAAGGCTGCGGTAATAGACTGACTCGTAAAATTAATATTCACAGGTTGTCCACACGATTGTATTTTCATTCTAACTGTCATTAGAATTGTTGCAGTTGTTGAAACTTGCCACCTATTGAGAGGAGTGAAAGTTGATGAAGTTGAAATAGGCAAGTTGATTTCGCTTGCTGTATTATCATTTACAAACGTTGAGAGTGGGTTGTATGTCGGTACATTTAAAATACTCGCTGGGGTAACAACTATATTTCCATTAGTTGTTACACTACTACCAAAAACAGAAGTATTATAACTCACCTTTATAAAAGAAATATCAAGGTAAGTGCTATTACTGTTAGCAGATGCTGAAATATCAAATTCAAACCAGTTAAACCCGCCAAGAAAAACCACTCTTTCGTTTACAATATTCAAATTAAAATCATTTGACATTGTTCTATGAGCCGAATTACCTGTTTTCGTTAATTTAATTGCCTTAATTTGCTTTAACTGATTTTCAGCGCGTAAAAGTAAACTGTTGTAATTTTTTACATTCTCTGTGTAATTGGTTACAGGCGTTTCTTCTTTCGCAGATTGCGTTTGACCATCTAAAGCAATGCAAGTGCAAAGCAGGATGATACTTACTAATAATTTCTTATACATAATTTCATTTTTAGTTTTTGGTTACTTTGAATGTTTGTTTTTTACCACCAAAACTCACCTCTAAGAAATACGTACCAGTTTCAAGCTTTGTATTAAGGTCATAAACAACATTCTTTTGTTGTCCGATAGGTGCGTTGAAAATCTCCTTTCCTTGTATATCTTTCAAGGAGATTATTACGTTTTCTTCGGTGTCTAAAGTAAATCTTACCTTTATGCTCTGATCGGAACTTGAAGGGTTAGGGTAAACTGTAATTTTGTAGGGATTACCATTTAGCTCGGTGACATTAACAGCACCTTCACTTTTAGTTCCATCACGGCAAAAATCTGTCGGGGTAGGATTGATAGTTTGTATTTGACTTAGGAACAAATCGAGTTGAGTTTGGTCATCAAAAACGTAAGGAACAATAGCGCAATAAGCATTCATTTGTTTATATGAACCATCTGGTTGTGCTACTGACATAGGATGATTGAAAGGCATTTCAAGAAATGTGTGAAGGTTAGTGTAGTAATCTGCTCCTATATAATTAGCTGGAGTAATAGGTTCAAACTTATCACAGAAATATAATTTTTTGGAATAAGAACTTGCAGGCATTATAATGTCATATTTTTCACCACCATGCGAAGGCAATACATTCATATATTGCAAAGATGTGTCCGCTGTCGTCCCAGATCCAGTGCGCATTAAATAAATTAGATTTAACGTAGAAGACCTAGTTAATACATCAATCTCAACATTAGGTTCTATGTTCCCTTTATAAACTTTGCAAACTTTAATCTTGGCTTTACTGTAGCCAATGCCTCTTTCATTTGTAGCAGGATCAATAAAATATCCAATATCACCGTTCCATACTACCGTAGAATTAGGCAGTCTATTTCCGGTGTCGTCACCAGCATAAATTTCCACCGATGTAACACGACCTTCAAAAATTACAGGAATCGTAGAAATTGTGGCGTTAATTGCCGTTAAGTAATCAAAAATTGTTTGCGATTTAAAAGTATTGCTGATCAAAATTGCAATGACCAATGTAAAAAGTGATTTTTTCATGTTTCTTTTTTTAAGTTGAATATATATTTACTGTTTGATTTTTAGTTGTCTTTAGGTTTACCCTCTCTAACTTAACCATCCTCTACATATCGATAGGTTAATGTTTCAATTAAAAATGCCCCATATAATAAAAGTTGTGAATGGTCGAGCAATTTGTATTTTATTACATCTATAAAATCTTTTTTATTGTAAAACATAATCCCATCTTTAGGGACAACCTCAAAAATTTTACTGATATGTATCTCCATACCATATCTCTCAAGATCGGTTAAGAGACAGAAATTACTTTTTGTCCATTCTTTCCAACCCTTAGAATAAGGGTAGTAAGCAGTCTGTAATACAGTTAAAATAGCATTTTTCATTAGCAATTATTCCAAAAAAAGCGGGCGTACCACCAAACCGCCCAACCTAACAGCCGCTAGACTGTGTATCTGGAACAGTAAGGAGCACGCCCTTTCGGGCGTTCTCGAAACTGTTACCCAGATACTTCTTAATTCTAGCGGAATTCAGGTTGGACAACGAAGTTTAAAAACGCAATTGCTTTTTATTAATTTATTTTTTTACATTATCATAGTTGTTATTGTTACGTCGAAAGTATACTAAAAAAAAGGGATCGTCAAGGGGGATTTTCCCCCTTTCTTCTGAAATGCACTAAAAAAGGGCGGTTTACCGAACTTTTTGAGCGCGAATTTCGACGAAATTATGTTTCCAGTCGGCAGAAATATACATTTGAGGCAAATAATTAATATTACCCTAACAATGAAAAATCCGCTAGAAAACAATAAATTTTGTACTGCCTTGATAGTTTTATGTAATGCTATTTTTATAGTATGTATCTATTCTGCTTGTTTGTTTTTCGGAAAAACAAACACAACTGCTTTTTTTTATTCGATGTACACCATGCTAATTCTAGGTAATATTGTAATCAGGTTTGTATTGAGTTCAGGAAGCGCTATTCTCGCAAAGAACTATTTTTATGTCATAGTAGGCCTTTTGATTCTAGCTATCCCTCTTTCAATCCTGATATAAACGTTAAACCTTGTTTGGCAGGGAAAATGATTTCCGACTTCGCCACAGTTATTAATTCTACTGAAAGTGATTGCACTGATTCTGACTTTAAATCACTGACTTTATCGGACGCAAAGTCCGAACCTGCGGCTGCCAAGAGCTAAAAGAAGCCATTTCCTTAAGAATCCTCTGAAAGTTTCGCTGATAAGGGGATTCGTGGCACAGCGTATGATACACTCCGTACACAAATTTTAAAACTTAAAATCATGAAAACAAAAAACGGAGAAGGCAAAGCCTTAGCAACAGTACAACAAAAAAATTATTTAATGATGTCGCCAACAGCATTGGTGGTTGACGAAAAAAGAAATCTGCGTGAAGATTATGGAAACATTGAAGAGCTAATGAACTCCATTGTTCAGAACGGCGTTCGCAACCCAGTAAAAGCGTTTACAGACAAGGATGGTAAAATATACCTTCGTGAGGGATTCAGAAGAATGAGAGCGGTAAATCTTGCTTTGAAAGCAGGGAAGAAGATTGAGCGCATCCCTGTGATTTTGGATGAACGTAAACTAAGCGAAGAAGAACGTACCCTAGAGTTCCTGATAAACAATGATGGTAAGCCATTCACCATGCTTGAGCAATCAGAAGTTATCAAGCAACTTCTGAACTTCGGTTTAAAAATAACAGAAGTAGTAGCAAGAACAGGTAAAGCGAGGGGTTATATTGAAAACCTGATTTTACTGGCAAACGCCCCTACAAAAATCAGAGAGTACATTCGAAGCGGTAAAATAAGCGCACACGCCGTGATTCAAATCATGCAAGCGATTAAAGGAGATGAAGCCAAGTTGCTCGAAGAGGTAGAGTCGGCCATCAAAGCCGCAAAGGAAGCAGGTAAAGAAAAAGCTACCCCGAAACACGTTAAAACCGATAAGGTTCAGAAACAGTCCTTCGGTAAGTTTTACAAATTCGCTTTGGAAATTGCAGATGCGCTGGCCGGAAGGAAGGATATTTTTTCGGCGCGTGAGGAAGTGCTTTCAAAACTGCTTGTAGGTTTTGAGAACGGGCAATCGGCCAAACAAATGACCAAGTGGTTCTTAGACCCTAACAAAGTAAGCAAAGCACCCGAAAGTCCTGTGAAAAAAGCTGTTCCTGTAAAAGGTAAAAAGGCTCCGGCCAAAAAGAAGCCTGTAAAGAAGTAAGCAGTCGAACTAGATAGATGAAGCCTTGCGTATTCCGCAGGGCTTTTTTTATCGGCTTAATTCAAATCATCTTTTTACTAATGATATTCTGTAAATCACCAATTGTAGGGTAGTTCCCTTGCAAATGTTTTCTGTGAAGCATTCGGTGACAGTTTGAACAAACTATTGCCAAATCACCAACTCTAGTTTCTCTTATTCCTCCCTCTGAAATAGGCTGTTTGTGATGACATTCGATAAAATCTTTTCCCAAAATTGGATACTGTTTTTCAAAATTAAATAGGCAAATTTCACAATGAAGGCGACCCTCTCTCTTTGCTTTTTCTTTTGCTCGTTTAATTACTTTAGAATCTCGCTCTTTAAATCGATGCAATTTCAAAATAGTCCTTTCACGCCCCTCTTTTGCCACATAGTCTTCAACATCAAATTTTGTTGTGTTCAGATCGAGAATACTATTTTTTAAACTTGAATCAGTATTTTCAAACAAATCCCAAATAAAATGTTGTTTCTGAAGAACGGAAATTTCTATTTTATTCCTTTTCTCGACTGTTTTTATATCACAAATCTGGCCCCTGTTACATTTGTAGAAACTCCATTCTTGAGCATCAATTAAAGTCGGAGTCTTATTTACAGCTACAACCGAAACTAGTCGAGTATAGGGATGACTTCCTGAATTCTCCTTTTCAATACTCTCATCGACAGGCGAAACTAAATGTGTTACATACCAACGCAATTTATGTTCAGACGTAGGAACTAAAGTTTGAAAGAGCGCAATAATTTCACCAGGTTTAGCCTTTAAGTAATTTGTTGGATACCATTTTGGGTTTTTTGAAAAGTTCAATGGAAATGTATCTCCAACATTTACATCCAGGTAAGCCCAAGCCATTCCTTTGTCTCGTGTTACACTTTTAATCCATTTAATATCAGCTGGATTAAATTCTGATTCATTTATCATGACTGAAGTTTGCTTTTTTACTTTTCAACTAATTTTCTAAAACAGAGGAATTTTATTTATTGATTCGAAGATCCATCTTTGTAATCGAACTCTGTAAAAAAAGTACCATCCTCGTTGTACCAAGTCCATAAACCCACTCTTCTATTCTTATGATGCTGCCCTACTAACCTGTATTTCCCGTTCTCGTAACCATCAATGTATTTTCCAGTCTTTCCATCGGAAGTTGTACTATTTCCAGAGATAATATTTACTTGACTTTCGTGAAGTTTCAGATTTCCATTTGAAAAGTACTCGTACATTACAAGTATGCTTCCCTTTTCATTTGGAATAGTCACCCATCTGTAGTTCAGCCAACCACCAGCATTAGAATAAGAAAGGCTAACTGAACTATCCTTGTAAGTAACATTATCAACTATAAGCATTCCATTTGAATTGTAGTGTCTTTTTCGATTCATTTCAAAGTCTTGATCTGTCTTAATAATTCCCGTGGGAAAATAGTGCCTCCAAATTCCGACAGGAACTCCCTTTTTAAAAGAACCAGTTGCAAGTACAACTTTTTTTGAAGACATAAAGGTGTAATTTCCCGACCTCTTCTTTTTATAAATACTAGCAAACTGATCCAGTATTTTTAACTCACTTAAATCTTCAGGTGAACCAGTTATCTCATGCATCCATTGATCGCATTGCCCACCACAACCAAAAATTCGTCCATTGCCATTGGTGTAAATTAAATACGACCTTCCTTCCATTAATAGCGTACCGGTTTTGAGAGTAACAAAGCTTGTATCAACGTCACCAAAATAAACGCGAATTATTTGCACTTTAGCTGTTCCATCGATACCGCCTCCACAGGAATATACTTCTAAAAATCCCTCCACCGGCTTTGGAATGCTCATCGAAATTACTTTGCAGCTGAAAATAGTGCCCATCTTCTTTTGAAGTAGCATTTCAGTTAGCGTTCGATCATCATAGCCGCAGATTGCCAAACTGCCTTGAGCCCAAAGAAGAAAAACTACAAAGAGTATAAGGGTTTTTATTCTTCTGATTTGATTAAACATCTGATTGCATGAGTTGCTCAACTTTTCCTTTAACCTTATGGAAACTTGACAGATGGTCTACATCCCCTCGTAAGTTTATCAAATAACAGTGTACTTTGAGATTGTATTTTTCAGTTTCATAACCTTCATCTGTTTTTTTTGGCATTCCGTTATCATCCAATTTAAGTTCTTCGTAATTTGTCTCACTTAATTCCTTCGCTAAAGCTTCGGCATAATGTTTATGTTGCTCCACTTCGATATCAGGATCTGAAAATTCTTCTTTCAAAAATTCCTTATAAGCCCCACAATTGGTATGTTCTATAATATAAACATCTTTAACATGATGAAGTTTAATGGCTATGGCCAAATGATGGTTCAGGCTTGTTCTCCAATCCTTAAAATCTTGGTAAGCAGTAAGTGCTTCCGGATTGAACTTAGCACGGTTGTTCTTGTAATCTGCTTTGTCCTCAACACAGGTACATAAGGAAGTTCCAGCAAGAATAAAGTGGTCATAACGGTTGGCAAGATTGTCGTTGTGTAAAAACCTTACCGTATCATCGGTTAAACGAAGGTCAATACAGCTAATTACAAAAACATTCTTTTTGGGAATCAGTTTTTTATCATATTTCGGATATATTGGCATGACTTTATGTTTTGTTAAATCAAATTTGCCGAAAATAATCGACTTTTGAAAATGTATATAAATCCAAACGATTCTGTTTTCAATTCGTCAAAGAACGAAAAAAGGGCAAAAACTGCCCCTGTTATGCCTTTTAAGCACTTTATTTTGTCATTTCAAAGCAAAGCCTTTAGTTAGAAATAAAAGCGTTGTGAGCGATTAAATCCGGTGAATTTTTTTGGCTTCGTTAAAACCTACCCATCTACCATTACTATTAAGTCCACGATTTGCAAGTTCCCTGCGAACTAAATAGACCAAATCAAAATCTCCCTTGATGGCTTCTGAAAGCAATTGGTTACTTGTTAAACTGAAAATGAAAGAGGGATTATCATCGTCTTTTCTGTTGGCATAAAATCGTGGATCAAACTTTTCTTTTGTTTTACCTTCCTTTTTATCCCATACTTTTAATGCCTCTGCCATCTGAGTTAAGAAAGCGGTTAAATTGGGATCGATTTCATTTGTAAGTTCTAAAAAATTGTCGCTGCGTTCCTGAGCAATGTCCAGGATTTCAATATAGTCGGCATCGGTAAGTTCTAAGTCCCACTCCTTTTCAATGACGCCTTTCAAAACACGAATTGTTCCATTGAATACAAGTGTTGGTTTCTTTTTCTTCATTTGATTTATTTTCTCCGGAGGATTACTTTTACGTTCCCGTAATTTCTCTTCTCCTGTTTTGGTAAGCTGCCCGCCCATTTTTTTCCAAATTTCCGGTGGAATTTCTTCTCGAATGATTGTATCGGCATCCATTGCACGACTCATTGCCTCTTTGTATTTTTTCTGTTTGTAGAGACGGTTTATTTCTTTTAAGACTGCGTGGTCAGCCTTTCCCAAGTGTTCAGGCTCCGTCCAGTATTTTGCGGCTTTTATTGCATTGTTTTTCATGCCGTCTAGATTCGATACTTTCTCTGACACATCCAAACTATCTCCATTGTTTCTCGCTCCCTCCATTGCACCGTTCCAATCATAGAGAATATGTTTGTCATCGCCGGCCACCTTTTTTAAATCAGTTTTCGTGCCTGTTAGTTTTAGTGTAAAGTAAGCTACTCCGTGTGTGATGTTATCCGAATCATTATTGGAATGCTCTATGTCACTAAAAGCAATGTTTACTTTTTTCTCCTCGAACATTTCTTTAAGTATTTCTTTCACTTCAGCAATTGCCCGTAGTGGCTCTGTATCTAAAATTGAAACAATGTCCTCAACTTTTTCTCCATCTTTTTTTATGTAATGAAAAATTTCTTCGAGTGCCAATGGCAACTCTACTTCAATTTCAATGCGATCACTTTTCACGCCTGACAACTCTTCCGAAGCAAATATATCCATCGCGCCACCTTGGTTGTATCTGCCAAACTGAACAGCCTTGCCTCTCTCAGGTACTTCAATCACAACATCTACATCGTGCTGAAACTCATTATTGCCTTTGAACTTTCCGGATTTAGTTGCCTGAAAAATATAAATAAAGGATTTGCCTTTATTTTCCATCTTTAATTTTTCTAAATCTTTGGAAGTAAGCCCTAGCTTGTTTACAGAGTCGAGGAA
>CALMND010000427.1 GCA_937868565.1 uncultured Bacteroidota bacterium
AAACGCGAGTTATTTAGTGTCACTTTTTGAACACGCTTATCTTCAACATGAAACACTTTCTGAGGCCACCCGGTTTTTAGTAAACGAACTTTTTGGCGACTATGGTTTAGTTACCTTGGATGGTAATGACAAAAAATTTAAAGACCAATTTGTTGATCATTTTAAAGCTGATATTTTTGGTGAATCGCATTTTAAAGCGGTAACAGAAAGCATTGATAGTTTAAAATCTTTGGGGTATGAGGCCCAAGTTAAACCGCGCCAAATAAATTCCTTTTTCCTAAAAACAGGATTTAGAGGGCGTTTTGAAGGTGACGGGGAAACATACAAAGTCGTTGGTAGTGATTTATCATTTACCAAACCAGAATTGGAAAGATTGATTGAAGAGCATTCGGAAACAATAAGCCCGAACGTTGTTTTGCGGCCGCTGTATCAACAATGCATATTGCCAAATGTGGCCTATATAGGTGGCCCCGGAGAGTTGGCTTACTGGCTGGAATTTAAAAAAATGTTCGATTCGCACACTGTGCAATTTCCGATTTTAATTCCTCGAAATTTTATAAGCATTATTGAGAAACCCCTAAAAAACAAAATCAGAAAACTTGACTTTTCAGAAGAGGATTTTTTTAAATCTGAAACTGAACTTTTAAAACAGATGCAAATAAAATCTGGTGCTGTTTTTGTAGTAGTTGAAGAAAAAGAAAAATTATCAAAAATTTACCAAGTTCTCTCTGAAAAAATTATTGATATTGACAAAACACTTGTTGGCAGTGTGAATGCGGAGTTACAAAAGGTTTTGAGTGGCTTAGAAAACATCTCGGGTAAAGCTAATAGAGCCATTAAACTTCAAATGGATAGCGAAATAGGGCAAATTAAAAATATTAAGCAAAAAATTTTTCCGGAAGGAATTCCTCAGGAACGTTACGAAAATTTTAGTGCTTTTTACCTGCGATTTGGAAAAGAGTTTTTAAAAACATTAAAGAACAAAACAGATCCTTTTGTGATCGAACAATACCTTTTGATTGAAGATTAAAATCCCGCAATTATTAATCTCAGCATAGAATTATGCTACTTTTTTGCTACTTTTATAATAAGTAAACGTGTAAAATGAAAAAACTCCTCTTTCTTATTCTGGCATTCGTTCAAAGTGCTTTTGATGCGCAAACGTTAACGCAGGGATTTAACGAACCAATTGTTGGAGATAGCGATCGCACATATCCAATTGATACAAGTGCTTTTGCCGGCGGCTTACCGATTAGCGTTACAGGTAGTAATTCCGTTTGGAATTTTACAAATCTCAGTATCACCAATTCCGTTATTAATACGGCTTATGTGAACACTGTCACTGTGCCTTCTGCCACGGCTTACCCTGGAAGTACATTGGTTCAAAAACAAGGTACACTTTATACGTTTATCAAATCAGTTAAAACCCCTACGACGCAAACTGAAGTGTTGGGCGTCTTCTCAACATCTTTGAGCCTGACCTTTACAAATAGTGCGTTGGCGGCTAAATATCCCGTTAATTATGGAAGTACTGTTTCTGATAATATTTCCGGCTCTTTTATTTTTTCAACCACCCCGGGAACTTGCAGCGGAAACATCATAACCAACGCTGATGGTCTCGGCACTCTTAATTTACCTAACGGCATAACATTGACTAACGTGCTAAGGGTGAAAAGTGTTCAAACGCTTACGCTGACAGCCGGATTTATCCCTCTAGGAAATATTAAACAAACTATTTATAACTTTTATCATTCCTCGCAGAAGTTTCCTATGCTCAGTATTAATTATCAATCACTGAGCTTTATTATTTCTCCTACCCCAACGGTAACTGCTTTTGTAACAGGTAATGCCAAAACACTTATTGCAAGCATTAGTCAAAACACCCAAGATAGTCAAGAAATAATCTTTTACCCAAATCCTTTAAACTCTATATTACATTTAAGAGTTAATGAAATCTATAAGCCAAAACTGATTAATATTTACGATGAACTCCTCCAGCTAATTTACACAAGAGCTTACACCGAAAATATTAACATGTACGATTATCACAAAGGGATTTATATTGTTGAAGTGCAAACTGAAAAAGGTAGTATTATTAGGAAAATTATTAAGGAATAAAACTTCTTTTATTTTGTTTGAGTTTTTTATTTCTGTTTACCTGTGTATCTTTGCCGAAATTTTACAGGGAAAAAATAGATGAAAAATAAAAAGTGGCTGCTCCTATTAATCATTGCTTTTCCTTCCTTCTTTTGGCTTATCCTCGAAACGAGCACCATTAACTCAAAGAGACTACCCTTTTACGGGCCGAAAAAAGTTACTTCAAAAAACGACACTAGTTTTTATCAGGTTCCTGATTCCTTTTATTCGAATCCTGGTAATGGAGGCGTAGAACTAAAACTATGCAGACTAGATAAAAGGGAATTACCTTTATACAATTTAATTTTTTTAAATAGAAAGTACCGTGCGGATTCTTATCGATTAACAGGCTTATGGGAGTATTTAAATTATAAGAGAGACAAGGTGGAACAGATTCCATTTATTCTTGTTACACCGTCGGAGGGAAATGAGTCAAGCGCATATAATGAGTTAAAAAAATTAAGCGATAGTAAAAACGTTTATTTTTATACCTGGCCTGAAAAAACTTTTGACAGCATAACACAAATTTATTTTAAGCAAAAGCCATATTATGTCGATTACAGTTTTTTTGTGATGATAGACGCCAACCGTCGAATCAGGGGTTACTACGATGCACGCTATGTGTCTGAGTTAAAGCGTTTGATTGAAGAATACCAACATTTGCGTTTAAAAGAAGAAAAACAACGTTTAATAGATTTAAATGAAATTAAAAAGAGTTCTTAATGTAGTTGGCCTTTTTGCCCTACACTTTTTTGTTAGCTGTAACGATAGTTCTCCTAAATTTTTTTTACCCGTTTTAGGGGAAAAGTTCGTTAAAAATAATGACACGGTTTATCATGTTATAAAGAGTTTTAAGCTACTGAATCAATTTGGCGAAACAGTTACGAATCAAACCGTAGAGGGTAAAATTTATGTTGCTAATTTCTTTTTTGCAACTTGTCAGAGTATCTGTCCAATCATGAGTACTAATCTAGGTACTGTTCAAAAAGTTTTTGAAAAAGATGACTCTTTGCTTATTCTTTCACACTCGGTAAATCCATTGCATGATACGGTTCAGGTATTGAGAAATTACGGCATGACATATGGTGCCATGAAGACCAAATGGCACTTATTAACAGGTGATAAAAAACAAATATATGAATTAGCTAAAGCCAGTTATTTGGTGAATGCTCTCGAAGACGATGGTACTCCTGAAGGATTTTTACATAGCGAATTACTTTTGCTGATTGATTCTAAAGGGAGAATGCGCGGCGCTTACGATGGCACGGATGAGGCACAGGTTAAAAAGCTTATCGAAGATATTAAATTGCTTAAAACAGAAAGGCACCCCTAAAAGTCCTGTTCTAATTTATATATACTAAAACTGTAAGCCCTATCGAGCCAGCCATTAAAATTTAAATAAGCGAACCATGAAGGGAAGTAGGAGTATATTCGTACAAATTTTCTTCCGTTCTTTTCTATCCTGCTTGACTCTCCAAATTTTTCAGAAAAGAAATATGCGTTTTCATTTTCACTAATCGGCGCAGATTCTGTGTTCAAATCTCTAAGCGTAATTGTCGGATTTCTAAAATAATTAAGGCTGGCTTGATTATTATAGGGCTTTGTCCCTTCATAAAAAAGTATAGCTCGCTCCCCTACCACTAAATTGTATATTCTTTCCAAGCACTTTGAAGTATCATCAGCAGGCTTAAATGTAAAAAAACAAAGTAATATCAAGTTTACGGCCACTCCGGTTTTCATAAGCATATTGCTTTGAATAATTTGCCAGAATTTATTCGGATTATTTTGGTTTGTTTGAAGGTAAAGTATCAACATAAAAGGTATAAAATTTAATATGGGAAAAAGAAAGCGAAGTTCTTTATGAGCTACAAAAAAGTGAAGCACAATAAAAGGTATTGTTATCCATGTTAAAAAATGCCTTTGGAATTTCGCCCAAAAGCCAAAAATGCCAATGACAAGAACAATGCTGAACGGCGGAATTAATTGTAACAAGGCCTCGGAAATGTAAAAATAAAAGGGCGACTCTCCATAGCGACTAGCCTTATTCTGAAATAGGTTCTCCGAAAGATAATTCCACCAACTCAGCGTCCATTTACCATATAGCCATTGATCAACAAACATTCCGACTAGGAGCGCTAAAAACAAACCCGAAACCAGTTTCACATAATACTTTGCAACTGGTTTCCTTACCCACATTAGCCAAGCGAATAAACCGGCTATCATAAACGCAAATTGAAAACGACAGACAAATGACAACCCAAAGGAGAATCCGGCAAACAGAAGGGAAAGGCTTGGTTTTCCTTGCTTTAAATTTTGAAGTACGATTGTTAATCCAATAATGAAGAAAAGTGAAGAGAAATTTTCAGAAGATAAACGGACATGAAAGTAAGGCAAACACCAAAATAACAAGCCAAAACCCCATAAATAGTTTCTCGATTTTTCGTTTATTAACTCTTCTTCTAACTGCGATATTAGCTTTAACACTGCAAGAAATGACGCCATCGCAACAATTAGTCGCAGGAACAAGGCTACGTTAAATGGATTGTAATTATTGAAGAAATGGTATGCTTTTGTAACCGAGAAGACCAAAAGAGGCTCAATACCTGAGCGCATCTGAGAAGCAAATTCCCACGGCATTTCCTCGATCTTATTTATGCCGAGTTTAAATCCTGCGAATTCAAATACCTGAAATAACTCGTCACACTGATGATAGCCTACACTGAAGTAAGCAGCAAGCAGATGAAAAATAAATCCAATTCCTATGATTTGTTTCTTTGCCAACGTCATAATACTCTCGCTCACAATTAATCGTCAGAGACTACATTTTAACACCAACAACCAAGAACGGCGAATACGCCAGCAAATTTACGAAGAATACTGTAAGTGTTTATTTAGGCTGACTCTTTGTTTGTTTATCGATGGCTTCAAGAGTTTTGAGCATATCTACAACTTGTTCTGAACCTAAACGTTTAGCTTTGATTCTTTTATCCCTGTCTAAAATATATATTACTGGAGTTGAATAAATATCGAAACGCTCCTTTAAATTATTTAAATGAATAGGGTCAAATACGTGAATAAAGTCGGTTAGTTTTTTTTCGACGATGAATTTTTTCCATTCGTTAAGCAATTCATCTTTCGTTTGAACCGCATACACTTTCACGTCGATGCTACCTTTCAGTTCTTTTAGACTTTCGTGTAACTTTGGAACTTCAGTCTGGCAATGTCCGCAATCTTCTGCCCAAAAAATTAATACCGTGTATTTGGCATTAATCGAATACAGAGTTTTAAACATGGGTGTTAGCTTTTCAAGATTTTTGTAATAAAGTTCAGTAATTGCTTTGCTAGAAGACGCTGTGTCGAAGCCCATCCTACGCACAGTTTTGCCGTTAGTAGTATCAATCATATATAGGTCTTCCACTTTTGAATCTAAGAGCAGCTTTCTCATAATATCCACACGTTCTTTTATTTTCTTCACTGTTTCCTCGCTATACACATCTTTAGCTCTTCCGCTAATGATATATTTATCTGCCACGTGAACAAACACCTTGTCAAATCCCATAATTTTGCTTTGCTCATATTTATAAGTAAAATACCCGATCAACAAATTATAAACCAAATTTCCCTCCTCACATTTGGCCAATATTTTATCTATTTCAAGATTAACGGTGTCAGGATGCATTAATATTATATTATCAAAATATTTTTTTATACGGTCGTCAAAAAACGGAGTACGAACAATCCTTTCGTCTTTAAAGTTTATGTCGTCGAAATAGTGGCTTTTGTAATAATAGTACTGATATATACTGTCCGGTCTTCCATTACTAGCCTTAGGGATTGTTGTTGGTTCCTTTTCGGTTTTTAGATTCAATACATCATATACATACGTGCCCTTATTTTTTTGCATAAAGTCCGCTTCGTACTTTTTCACGTCGTTATTTAACTGAGTAATCTTTTCATTCATGAATTTTGTACTGTCTTCTTTACTTTTACCTTTGGTTTGCTCTCGCATTTTACCAAAATCCTGATTTTTGTTTGTAATATACCTGATGTAAGAAAAAAACTGCTCATTCTCTTTATTTCCAATCACCTTCAAATTATTCACGACATCTCCGACTTCGGTATTAATGGTAAATTTTTGATTCTCATTAATGAAAAAATCGAAATAAATGGATTTACCTTCACTTACCAAGGTATAAACACCCCTATCCAAATCCTTTTTGCCCTTAAATTGAATTAACCCGTTCTTAATTTTCTTACAGGTGTCTGAGATATACTGCTGGTCGAAGGTGTACTTTACAAGGTAAACCATTGTGTCCTTACATCCTTTAAAATTTATTTTTATGTCATAACCATTTGCCTGTGATTTGGCATTAAAACTAAAAACAGCAACCGACGATAGCAAAAGAATAAATTTTTTCATACGATTTTTTACTTTGTGTTTGTTTAATTATTGTTTGTTTAAATTTTTATCTATCTCTTCTAATTTTTTAAGTATTTCAACTACCTGCTCTGAACTTAGTTTTTTGGCTTTTATTTTTTTGTCCTTGTCCAGCAAGTATATAACGGGCGTACCTTGTATATCGAAAGTTACTTTAATATTATTGATATGAACCGGGTCAAAAACATGTGTAAATTCAGTTAACTTCTTTTCAACAATAAATTTTTTCCATGAGTCAAACAGCTCTTCTTTGGTTTGAACTGCAAATACTTTATAGTCAATTTTCCCTTTTATTGTTTTAAGGTCTTCATGAAGTTTAGGCACCTCTGTTTGACAATGACCACAGTCTGCCGCCCAAAAAATCAGAATTGTATACTTAGCTTTTATCTCGCTCAACGTTCTGAACATGGTGGAAAGTTTATCGGCATTTTTATTGTACAGATAAGTAGCTCCTCCGCTTGTCCTTGCCGTATCAAATCCCATTTTCAATACTTCGCGACCCCTAATTGTATCTATCATGTATAATTCCGATACTTTGGAGTCTGGCAATAAGTTTTTGAGTATATCTACTCTTTCTTTTATCTTAGCTACTGTTTCTTCAGAATAATACCCGTTAGTTTTTCCGCTGACAATACACTTAGAGGCTAAGTGAACAAATACTTTTTCAAATGTTTGAGATTTGCCATATTGATCAAAACTCATGGCCTTGTTAGTTTCAAATTTGTAAGTAAAATAACCAACTAAAGCATTATATATGATACTCCCGGGTTCACACCGATCTAAAATTTTGTCTAACTCATTGATCACAGAATCTGGGTGTTGAACAACCAATTGATCAAAATATTTTTTAATCCTATCTGCAAAAAATGGGGTAGAAATAATCCTGCTATCCTTAAAATTAACGCCATCAAAAAAATGATTTTTGTAGTAGTAGTATTGATAGTTTGCACTATCCGTTCGGTTTTTGGCAAGCGGTATGGAAGTAGGGTATTTTTCGTTTTTGAGATTCATAAGGTCGTAAACAAAGGTTCCTTTATTACGAGTCATGAAATCGGAATCAAATTTAACGATATCTGCGTTAAGTGCCTTTTGTTTATCGTTCATGAATTTGGCACTATCAGTTTTTGATTTCCCTTTCGTAAGCGGCAACGCCGAATTTAATTCCTGACTTTTATCGGTCATGAATTTTACATAAGAAAAAAACTGTTCATTCTGCTTATCATCATTACTCTTTAACGTTGACGATAAATTTGATGCGTCGACATTGATGGTAAATTTTTGATTGGCATCTACAATAAACTGAAAATAAAAAGAGTTTTTGCTCTGATTGGCAATAAAATAAACTCCTTTTTCCAAGGGCATATTACCTTTAAACTGGACTTTTCCACTTTTAATCTTTTTACAACTGTCTAATATTGGCAGTTGGTCAAAAAAGTACCTGGCCAGATACAAAGTGCTATCCTGACAGCCCTTAAAGTTTATTTTGATATCGTAACCGGATTGGGCTTTAATTAAAGACAATGAACCAATAAATAGAAGTAAAATATATTTTTTTTTCATCTCTTTGCTTAGTTTTTTGTTTAAGGTTACCAAAATTAGTAATTGATTTTGTTTTGCTTCAAATCTTGTACCATTTTTTTGATATTGCCTTTATAAATTTTGTTAAAAACCTTTTCCAGACTGTCCTGCATGCTGTCATACTGCTGAAAATCCACAAAATAGGCGTTTTTATATTTAAAGATATCGCTTTTCTTAGAAATAAAGCGGCTTTTATCGTTTATTGGGAGAAATCTAATGCTGTCAGCAATCTCAAAAATGGCCTGTAGTTTTAAGAGAAGTTTATTTGGTTTCTCTTTTATCTGAGGATAATAGGATTTTAACCGAGCAGTACTTCTTAACATAAAGCGACTGAATATTTCAGAGTCCCTGTAGGCATTTATATAGTTCTTTAAGGCTAAGGAATCGGTTTGAAGAAATTGAAGCGCAGCCTTGTGCGCTATGAACGAAGCTATGTTTTCGTTAAAATCAACTTTACCGGCTGCATAATAAGTAGCATGGAATAATTCGTGAAACAACAAATTGCATAGTCCTCCCTTACTCCTGTCGAGCATAGTGCTTAGCACCGGATCATTTAGCCAACCCAACGTGCTCCATGCCGAAACATTTCTTAAATCTACGTCGTAACCTTCAACAACCAAACGGTTGTATTCCTTTTGAGCCAAATCCTTCTTAAAGAAGCCTTTGTAGGTCACTTGTCCAACAACCGGGAAATACCATTCATAGGGTTCGAAACGATAGGGTTCACATGCTGTTATGACCCATAATACTGGTTGATTTTTTTGGTCGTAAATTTTTTCGAAGTTATGGGTTGGTTTGTAGTCTAATGAATCGACTGAGTATTTTTTTATTCTTTCGATTAATAGAATATTTTTCTTTTGTTCTACGCTCAGCTGATTCTCTCCCTGATATCTTTTAATGGTCGTGGTTCCCCATAAAAAAGACAGTTGCCCTTTTGATTGATAAATAAGGTAAATACTGGTTTTGTAGTAAATGCCCAGAAAAATAACCAAAACTAACATGATGTAACCAAATACTAACCTCAACCATCGGATACTAACAAGCATAGTTTTCTATTTGTATCTTTGTTTCAAACATGAGTTATAAAAATAGTGTTTAATAAGCTTTTATTTTATTTTATTTCCGTTCTCCCATTTTTTTGTGATGGGCAAAACAACGATACATCCTTGTATGTATTTCAACAGGCTGAATATGAGTTAAACGAAGTGCAGAAGTTGTTAAGCAGCAGAGATGAGACGCAACGAATCGAGGCAAACAAAAAATTTATTAGCATTTGGGACCGGATTGTGAATAATCCGAAAATACTTGATTATCCGTTTGAAACAATAAAAGAGGCCTCTGTTTTAAAGTCAAAAGATAACAAGTTTAAACTGATAACCTGGAATCTATTTAAAAATGACGGCACGCACGCTTATTTCGGATACTTGTTAGTGAACAACAGCAAACGTGTAAAAAAGGGATGGTTTAAACATGAACTTGAGCAGGAGTATGAGTATTTTAAATTGCTCGATCGCTCTTCAACTATAAAATCACCCGAGAATTACGTCGGTGCTACAGATAAATGGTTCGGAATGCTTTACACCCAGTTAATAGAATGCGATGGCTTTTACACATTAATTGGTTGGGATGGTAATGATAAATTAACACAACGCAAATTTGTGGATGTTCTCTATTTTAAAAGTGACGGTACGCCGGTTTTTGGAAAGGATGTGTTTAGACTCTCCAGGAAAAACCCGAGGCGATTGATGTTTGAATACAGCAGTGAAGTAAGCATGAGTTTGAAATATATTGAAAAGGAACAGAGAATTGTATACAGTCATTTAGGGTCTAAACAGGAAAACGCTCTGGAAGGGCAATTTCAATTTTATGGCCCTGATGGCAGTTTTGATGCTTTGGAGTTGAGTAAAGATAAATGGGTAACTGTGGAAGATATAGATGCCCGTAACGAAAAAAATAAAAATGATAATGCGGAGAAACCCAATCCTAAAAAACAAAAACCAGTTTTTAAGCCTAAATAGGTTTAATTCGGAACTAATAATAATATCACCACTGTATACGTTTCTAATCAGTAGATATAGTTCTACCTCGACCTCAATTCCTTTCAATTTATCAATTTCCCTTTTCTGAAAAGTTTCTTAGGCTTTCGCAAATCTCTAATGGATTTGATAGGATCGCCATCTACCAAAATAAATGTAGCAGGTGCGTGTTTCTCAATCCTGCCATACGCATTAAGTTTAAAAGACTTGTAGACATTTGATGTCGCTGATTTAAGAATATCTATATTTGAAAGTCCACATTGAGCAAGTAATTCCACTTCGTTAAAATATTCAGGTCCAAAATCAAAGTTAAAATTTGGAGCATCCGTTCCCACTAGAATTGGTATACCTGATTGATAAGCTTTTCTTACTTCACCTCTGACTTCATCAAAAGTCAGAAAATCTTTACTCCAAGATTCTCTTTTTCCTATTTGTAAAGCCTTTTGAATAACATGTAGTGTAGGAACGATAAAAATCTTAGATTTTACAAATTGCTGAATCTCGGAGGAGTTGCTTTTTTTAACGAACCATATATGAACAAACCCATCAATGCCCTGACTGTTAAGAACTAAAGCATCTTCCAGATAAGAAATGTGAGCTACACACGGTTTTTTAAAGCTATGCGCGACATCGATAACTTCTTTCGTCTGCTCAAAGTTTATCGTATTTTCCATGACTGGTTCACGAAGAATTTTTATATAATCGGCACCGTTATCTACTCTTTCCTTTACGAATTTATAAGGTGTTACCATTGAATCAATTACAGGAACACTTATCCCAAACTGCGTACCGTGCCCCCCTTTTACGGTTGCACCAGGACCCGAGGAATAGTAGGTAGCGCAATCAATATAGTCTTTGTACTTTCTTAATTCATTAGCGACACTATCTGTGGTATGCATATCAAGTAATGCATATATTCCCGCAGACATTGCTTCTTTTAGGTTCTTTTCGCTCCATACGTGAACATGCGCATTAAGCAAAGGTGGAATTATTGTTTGTCCCGTTCCATCAATTATTGTATTTGCTTCTGGCAAGTTCTCGTTTTTTGAGATAGACACTATGCTGTCGCTATTAAAAACCAGATTAACCCGTTCAAAATAATTTTCACCATCAAATAGCCTAACGTTCTTAATTACCGTATAGTTGTTGTGGTTCTTGCAGGCTGCAGATAAAAGAAAAATACAGGCTAAGAAAATATTAGGACATACCTTTCTCATTATGCTTATCAAATCTAATGATTTCTTAGCAGAAAAACGAGTTTGTTATAGCCAATTCTCTTTAATAAATGAATATATTTATAGACTATTTTCCACATCAACTAAATGTATTTTTATTGCTCAGAAATCCGACTTTTTTTTGAATTTCAATTTCTTAAAAAGTATAAGAGCCAGAACACATCCTGTGGTATTTGCGATCACATCGTTTAAATCAGCGCTCCGGTTACTAAAAATTCTAGCTTGCATAAGTTCAAGTAATAATCCGTAGACCATCGCCACTATAAAATAAACAATAATAAACGGCAAGCCTTGGTTATATTTTATTGAAATTAAAAAAAGTAAAGAACATTGAACAAAAAAAATACTGAGGTGAACAAACTTATCAAAGCTTAACAATTCGAGCCAGCTTAGGGAAGGGATGTATTGCCCGGGGGTAGCACAAAGAATAAAAATAAAAACAGCCCAAAGAGTAGAAAATAGTATTGGCTGGTTTTTTATTCTTTGTAGCATACTAATAAAAAACCCTTTTAAGAAGACTTAAAAGGGTTGTCTGTTTTTAAAATAAAAATTATACACCGATTAATTTTTTGTAATCGTCAACACTCAACAAGTCGGATACTTCGGCAGGGTTTGTAAAACGAATGTTTATCATCCACCCCTTTCCGTATGGGTCTGTATTCACACTTTCTGGAGCCGAATCAATGTCTTTATTTACTTCTAATACCTCTCCGGTTAAGGGCATAAACAAATCGCTTACTGTTTTTACCGCTTCTACGGTTCCGAAAACAGCTTCTTTTTCAACTATTTCGCCTATTGTATTTACGTCCACATAAACAATGTCGCCCAACTCCCGTTGTGCAAAATCAGTAATGCCAATGGTGGCTTTATCGCCGTTTAGTCTAACCCATTCATGGTCTTTCGTGTATTTAAGTTCTTCTGGAAAATTCATATCAATTTTTTTATGAGGTACAAATGTAATTGTTTTTTTAAAACCTTTCAGTAACTGTTAGGAAATCTTCTATTTGTTATTTAATTCGTCTTTTTTGGGCCGTAGATCGTTGTGTTTTTCGATCACCCGCCTAAAAATGGCCATTAAAACGCGCGACATCTGGCACAAAATTATTCACAAACAAAGAAAAATAAGATATCCCAACGGTTAGACAGATTTTTATTGGAAATTAATTCTTAAGCTGAAGCCTGCGTTAATATTAGAGGATGGGAAGGAGGCGGATGTTTGAGGCGTTGTTTTTATCCAATCGTAAAATAATCGAATAGTAATATTTGGGGTAAGCATGTAATCAGCAGAAGACCGCATGGTAATGATATTGGTTCCACCCGTTGGAACGCTCACGCCATCTGATAGTTGGCGAATGACCGATACGTTCTTTCGGTAACTTAAATCGACCTTAATAGTAAGATTACTTTCCAGCACCTTTCCTTGAATTTTTAGCTTCTTAAACTTTAACTTTGGGTACAGATAGCCAAGACCTACGACATATTCCTGACCTTTTGTTTCAATAATTTGTAAACCTGTTAAGTTAAGAGTTGTTGTTTTATTACGCCTTGTTTCAACATTGGCGGACCAACCCGGTTTAACGAATTGAAAGTCGAATTTTATCAAAGGTTCAAATCTTTCATCCATGGTTACGGTAGTTATGTTATAAAACGGCACAAAATTAGGGGTGATGGTATTTGTACCTTGAGAAATATTAACCGGTTGACGTTTGTCCTGATCAAAGCCATTTGAATTAAACAACAGGTTATTGTTTAATCCGCCCATAGAATAATTACTTTTATAGCCATGGCGGACAGTAATGCCTCTAAACGTTTTCTTAAGAACTGGTATTTTGCCTAAACCGTCCCAGGAAACTGTCCAGTTAGGGAGCGGTATTTTCGGAAAAATGTTCCTGGTATTATAGCCTTTAATTTTACGTCCCGAATACGTGTCATAAAATGCTCCTAATAAAACGTCCTGTTGATTAGGTGAATAGCCATCGTAATAGACTTTAGTAGTATCTCTTAATCTTTTTAATCCTTCCGACAGGCCTTTGCTTCTACTTTCGTCACTTAACTTTTTGGCTACGTCCTGTCTCTCTAATAGAAACGCCTCAAATAGTTTAGAGTTAACAGGGTCGTTTCCATCCCTGAAAGCATTAAAAAAATTAAATGTTGAAATATTGAAAGTGCCGGATACGTTAGGACTCTGATCAAAGAGATAACCTTTGTATTTTTTTTGATTTCTCGTTGTATCCTTATCGTCATAAACGATATAAGCGGTTCTGTTTTCCGTTCGCGCGTAACTTCCATTTAGTTCGATTTTCAAACTTCCATGTGGTTCAATACTGGAGCGATATGTAAGGTTTTGGCTAAAATTTTGGGTATAAGGTGTAGATTGAATGGTGTTAGTGGTGAGCCACTTATTATCAATGCTTCGTTCTCTTATTCTATCGTCGAACAAGCCTGTTGTAAATAAAAACCCAGGAGCCTGCTTTTCACCAAAATCCATACCGGCGTATTGTGAACGGGGTTTAAAATTTGGTAGTGCCTGACCGCCAGATAGCTGGTAGTTTAACGAAATATTTTTAATCATCATTAAACTTCGGGCCAGAAATTCAGTAACTTCTTTAAAGTTTGATGTCTTAGTTGTATCTTTTTTTGATTTTGCTGGCCTTTTTACGTCAGTTGCTGTTACAGGTTGTTTAGAAAATACATCGCCCCGTTTTGGACCTTCTTTGGGACTATTCAGTCTTCTGAAAAAAGGTATTTTATTGTAAAGTTGAGTTAAATTAAAATTTCCAGTAAAATTATGACTGTTAGTGTTTTGAATAGTATTACCAATCATGGAAACATCTTCTACGGCAAATGGCCTTCGTGTCCACGTGTAGGTTCCACCGAAACGGTAGGAAGTTTTCACAAAATCAAGAATTGGAATTTTATGAATGGGTATGTCAACATTCAAATTCATTTGTTGTCGGAAATTGGTATTTTCTCCATACTGTCCAAACTTATTTTTTCCATTTGTTAAAGAATCGCGTCCTCTAAAAAATGTTTTAGTAATATAGTCTTTGTGTTCTTTATCTGACTTCCTGCTTTCCCCTGTCGGTTCAAATATTCGTCCTTCGTTCGAGGCCGTATAATCGTATTTAATTGATTTACTAATATCCCACCTGAAATTATAGTTCCTGTTAATTGTAAAATTTTTATTCACCAGCGCGGGGTTCCCAAATTCAGGAACATTTCCATAGAAACTTGTAATATCTCTGTTCTTAATTGCTGAATAAGATCTTGTCACATCAACAGAAGTTCCAAAACTATTTGGCAATACCTGTACGTTAAAATCTTTAATGAGTGCGAACCATTTTCTATCAAACACTTTTATCTTAGCAAAAGGTTTAATGGATAAGGGGTTGCGCACCGTAAAAGCGTATTGCAGATTAGCACGATATTGCCGGTTTATATTATACTCTACGTTTACACTACGCCTATGAATCTCGTTGTAAGCGTAGGTGGCAGTAAAATTACTTACGTCCCACGGCATGGGTTTGGCCTTCTCACGTTTTAATCCATCAATCCTAACATTACTAACATTAAATCCTTTTCTCTCCGTATAATCAATAGTGTGTTCTCTAATATCTTTTTTAAGAGTAGGGCTTATATCCGTGTTGTTTATTGCACTCATTCTTACATCAGGATCGAGCGGATTGAATAATGGAACGTTTTTAGTTACACCATAGCTGTAAAATACCGGCAAGGTTATTTTCAGTTTGGTAGGTAAAAATTTTCCTGCATTAATTTGAGTGCTTACGTCCCAGTTAATGTTCGTTTCTCTACTGCGCTCGTTTATTTTACTTTCAACACTTCCCCAAAAGGGTGTCTTATAGGTGCCGGCCAAAGATAATGTTCCTAAATCGGCTAACTTAGCCTGTAACTGTCCTGTAGTAGCCCAGCCACCCTTATTGTTAAAATCAGTGAGGCGCAGTTCATTTACCCAAACCTCAGCACAATGGGCCCTATTGTCGGAACCCTTTGGGTTTCTAATACCCACCAGCACACTTTTAATGGTACCGAGATTTGGGTTACCAACGATGGTGACTGTGTACCCTCCCATGTCTTTGGTATAGGGTGTACTGAGTTGGTTCAGATTGCTGTAATATCCGACTTTTCGATTCCTTTCATCTTTAACCACACTCACGTCATCGAATTTAAAATTAACCTCATTGTCTTTAGGCCAAACGGCATAACGCGCATCAATACTATTGGGATCATAAACCCCTTTGGGTGTTAATTTTAAAGGCACCTCATATTCATAAAAATTGCTGTTGTAATCCGATCCTACCCTAAAAAAAAGAGTAAGGTCACCATCTTTCAGGTTATCTCCTTGACTTTCGGCATGCACGTTCATTTTAATGTTTTGAAACATTCTGCTATCCAATTCCATATTTTTAAAAATAGCCCTACTATCTCCATCTCGCAAATTACAAACACGCATTTGAAGCGCTTGCTCATTTTGTAAAACGAGATTGGTAGTTTGAACATTTTGCTGCTGTTCGATGTCGGGAGGCATAACATAATTTACAGGCAGCTTGTTTGCATTTTCCAATAAACTTACTGCCGAAACATCAAAGGAAGTATTGTCGCCGTCAATGGCAATGTACTCTCCTGGTTGTTTTAAGTCAAACTGATAACGACGCCAATCACTTCTTACTAGTTCGAAGCGCGCCAGTCTCACAAGAACCGGTCTCTCAAATCCCTTC
>CALMND010000428.1 GCA_937868565.1 uncultured Bacteroidota bacterium
CATAAGCGAAACGATAAGAACCAAATTAGGCTACTGGTTAAAATTAATAATACTAAGGTACAAATTATTTGCATAAATGGCTAAATATTCAACACCAATTAGAAAAAAGAGAATACGTTCAAGACCTATGAAAATCAAGATTTAAGCAAGGCACAGATTTCATAAAATATCGTTCTGTTTTACATCGTTTTTACTTAACATTGTGGTACAAAGTACTAATGTGAAAAATAAAATTAAATTTAAATATTACTTCTTACTTTTGATTTTGTATAGCACGAATTGTCTATTTAGTCAGATAAATGTGAGAGGCTCTGTTTATGATGCAGATGGATATACCTTACCCAATGCTACGGTGCGCGTGCTAAATAAAGATTCATCATTGTTTTTTGGTGCAGTTACAGATACAAGCGGGCGATTTACGTTAAACCTAGAACCAAACAAAAAATACACCCTGCTTTTTTCATATTTGGGTTACAAGAGTCAGGGAGTTTTCTTAAATGTTCGACCAAAAAACGAAGCGATTGATGTTGGAAAAATCGTTATTAAAGACATTACTTACAAATTACGAGAAGTTGAAATTAAAGCCCTTCAGACAAGAGGTGAACAAAAAGGTGACACTAATTCTTTTAATGCCGACGCTTTTAAAACACATAAGGATGCCACTGCTGAAGATTTGATTAAAAAAATGCCCGGCGTTAGTTCAGATAATAACGGCGTAAAAGTAAACGGAGAAGCCGTGCAAAAAGTTTTGGTGGACGGGAAACCATTTTTTGGTGATGACCCTAACTCTACTCTCAAGAATTTACCTGCAGAAATAATTGATAAAGTTGAGATTTTTGATAAACAGAGTGATCAATCGGCTTTTACCGGCTTTAATGACGGGCAACAGCAAAAAACCATTAATCTGGTAACAAAAAAAGATAAAAATGTGGGGCAGTTTGGAAAAATATATGGCGGAGCAGGAGCTGATGATAATGGTGATTTACGGTACAATGCCGGCGCGGCCATAAATAGTTTTAATCAAAAAAGACGTATCTCATTACTGCTGCTTTCTAACAATGTGAATCAGCAGAATTTTAGTATTTCAGATATTACCGGGGCAATGGGGAGTTCAGGCGGCGGCAGAGATGGAGGAAGGCAAGGTGGCGGCGGAATGGGAGGTTCAGGGAGTTTAATGACGGCTCCTTCCAATGGAAATACCACCACACATTCAGGAGGCTTGAATTACAGTGATAACTGGGGTAAAAAAATAATTGTTTCGGGAAGCTATTTTTACAATTACACGGATAACGTTAACAAGTCGGAAGTGGTTAGAAATTATTTCACCAACAACAATTTAGTATACAGGCAGACTAACGATAACCGCAGTACAAATCAAAATCAGAGAGTGAATTTCCGTTTTGAGTATAACATCGACTCTTCCAATAAGATTACCATAAACCCCTCTTTTAATTTGCAATACAATCAGGCTTTGAGTGCACTAACAGGGAGCAATTCGCTGGGAGATGCGCTTTCACTTATAAAAACGAACACAAAATCTAACAACAATAATCTGGGTTACGATTTTTCCAATTCCATTTTGTTCCAGCATAAATTTAAAAAGATAGGAAGAACGTATTCCTTTAATCTTAATACCCAACTTAATGAAAAAAACAATCCCGGAAGTTATAATTCACAAAACAGTTATAATGATAGTGTCTCCTACTCGTTAGACCAGTTGTTTAACTCTTATAACTATAGCAAAAAATTATCTTTCAATCTTTCTTATACTGAACCTCTAAGCAAATACGCCCAGTTGCAGCTAAGTTATAATCCCTCTTACACAAAAAACAAAGCAGACAAGAGTACCGAAGATTATGATATAAACACTAAAGAATATGATGATTTTAATAAAACCTTGTCAAACAAATATGATAATGTATACCAAACTCAAAAAGGGGGCTTGAGTTACAAATACCAAAAAGAAAAAATAAATATAAGTTTTGGTGCCGACGCTCAACAGTCAACGCTGGATGGACAACAAACCTTCCCAATTAATTTTGGATTAAAACAATCTTTCCAAAATATTTTGCCTAATGCGATGTTCAATTATCGTTTAAACAAAGCTAAAAATCTAAGAGTGTATTACCGCTCTTCTACAAATGTTCCAAATATTTCTCAGTTACAAAATGTATTAGATATTACCAATCCTTTACTTATCAGAACCGGAAACTCTTCTCTTAAACAGAGTTTTGAACAAAACCTCAATATTCGATTTGGCGGCTTTAATCCTTCTAAAGCTCGTAATGCGATGTTGTTTTTGAATGGTACTATGACCAACAATAATATAAGTAATGCCAATTATATTATTATTAAAGATTCTTTGGTGGAGGGCTATATCATCAAATCAGGCAGTCAGTTGAGCAAACCTATTAATCTAAACGGCGCTTATAACGCCAGAGCTTTTTTTACTTACGGATTCCCTTTCAAAGCTATAAAGAGCAACATTAATTTTAACGGGGGTATTAGTTACGGACGCAGTCCCAACCTTGTCTACCAGATATTGAATTACTCCAACAACTACTCAGCTAATGGAGGTTTTTATATTGGAAGTAATATTAGCGAAAAACTGGATTTCTCGTTTAGTTATAACAATAATTACACCATAGTTAAAAACACCGCTCAAAAAAAATCAGATAATAATTATTTAACTCATAGTGCAGGTTTTAAAATCAATTGGATATTTTTTAAGGGCATTGTATTTAATAGTGATTTAAGTTATAATGTTTACACAGGACTTAGTCAAAGTTTCAACCAACAGTATTTCTTATGGAGTGGTTATTTGGGTTACAAATTCTTAAAAAACAAATCACTCGAAGCAAAAATATTTGTGTTTGATATATTAAACCAAAATCGGAGCATCAACCGCACAGTTACAGGCTCTTACAATGAAGATAATAAAACCAATGTACTGAAACGTTACGGTATGTTTACACTTACTTACACATTCAGGAATTTTAAAAGTGGCGGGCCACCAAAAGCAGAAGAACAACCCAATCCCTTTCCTGGCGGTATGCCCCCCGGTATGCACAGGCCCAGAGGCGATCAGCAGTAATTTTAAGAATCACAAGCTATACTGAAAAGTCCCTGATACCGATCATGGGCAGTCAATTAAGCTCCGAATTACTGGGTTCGACGGACTTAGTTTGTAATAAGTTTCCAGCACCGGATAAGCTCCTTACGCTTTTTTACTAAAACTTGAACCAATGCCAAACATCCGACGGGTCAATGGCCCAACTCAAAATGCTCAATTATGGCGATATCAGTTGCCTTTGGTCGCCTATACCAAGTCCAATACCCGCGAATTATTCAAATAAATCTTATGATAATTTGCACGTAACCCTGCATTTTTTAAGAATAATTCTACTTAAGGCAAGTTAGCTGAAAATTGGTCTTTTTATCATTTTTCAATTCATAATAAGTCACTGTTCTATATTCAATTTTAGCTTATCTTAGCGCCTCAAAATCGAGGCGTTAAAAAGCTTTGGATTTTAAGAAGCAAAGGAAGTTATATAATACTGCAGAGAACGAAGTAAGATGTTCACGCGTGTAGAAAGTTTTGGACTAACTGAGCCAGAAGAGGCTAAAACGGATGACTAAAATAAACGTTGAAATGTTTATTAATTAATGAATTTGAAAAACAAAAATATTACTTTAAATAATTAGTTTAGGGCTTTATGTGGAAGATTTTTTCCGGAATACTATTAAGAAATAAACTAGCATTTACCATTTCGGTGTTGTTGCTCACGGTTTTTATGGCCTACGAAGCTTCCCGCATGGAACTAAGTTACGAGTTTGCAAAAATACTGCCTGACGATGATAGCACGTTTATTGAATACCAACAATTTAAAAAACGCTTTGGTGAAGACGGAAACGTAATGGTAATGGGTTTTGCTGACAAGAACCTTTTTCAATTCGAAAAATTCAGAGACTGGCACCAGCTTAGTAAAGATTTAAAAAACATACAAGGGGTAAAGGAAATTCTTTCCATGCCTACAATCTTCAGATTTGTTAGAAACGATAGTTTGAATAAATTTGAGTTTATTCCCCTCATTAAAAATCCGATTACAAGTCAGAAAGAAGTTGATAGCCTTAAAAAAGAAATCTACAACCTACCCTTTTACGAAGGCATTATTTACAACAAAGAAACCGGCGCCAATTTAATTGCCATAACGTTTACTAAAAAAGATTTAGACTCCAAACGCAGGCTGGATATGGTAAAGGAGATTACTGCTCTTGGAACTGCTTTTGCCGAAAAACATAAAGTAGACATGCACTACTCAGGCATGCCATACATACGCTCATCCTTAATGATTAAAGTGCGGGCAGAAATGACCCTGTTTTGTGCACTAGCCGTATTAGTAACCGCTTTTATTCTTTGGTTGTTCTTCCGCTCCTTTACAACCGTTATTTTTTCTTTGATTGTGGTGATTATTGGCGTGGGATGGTCCATTGGTATCATGCAATTGTTTGGGTACAGAATTACAGTATTATCAAGTCTGGTAGCCCCACTCATCATGGTCATTGGTTTGCCCAATTGTATCTTTCTCATCAATAAATTTCAAGCCGAATTTTTATCTCACGGAAATAAAATCAAGGCGCTCGCCCGAACTATTGAAACCATTGGCATTACATTGTTTTTAGCAAACATAACAACCGCCATTGGTTTTGGTGTATTGTATTTTACCAAAAGTACCATGTTAGTTGAATTTGGTGTAGTTGCTGCCATCAGTGTGATGGCTACCTATTTTATCACCCTTATTTTGGTTCCCGTTATTTTAAACTTTTTGCCTTCGCCTAAGGCCAAGCACACCAAACATCAGGAAGGCAAACGCATTAATAAAATTTTAAATATAATTGACAATCTGGTTCAAAAACGTCGTATAGCAATATACCTAACGGCCACTGTATTGACGCTTATTTCTTTCTGGGGCATGAGTTACATTGATATGAACGGCTATGTGGTGGACGATTTACCGGAAAAAGACCCTGTTTATACCGACCTGACTTTTTTTGAAACCAATTTTAAAGGCGTATTGCCATTCGAAATATCCATTGACACCAAAGAACCAAAAGGTTTGTTTGCCAATAATGCCAAAGCACTTTACAAAATAAAACGCTTGCAAAATATGTTTGCGGAGTATCCGGTATTTTCGAAACCAGTTTCGATAGTAGAAGGCGTTAAGTTCTCCTACCAGGCCTATAAAGGCGGTAAAGCAAAATTTTATAAATTTCCGGGCGTAGACGATTTAAAAACACTTTCAGACTATTCGGGTTCCTTAAGTGGACAAAATAATAAACTCAAAACCTTTATCGACAGCAGCAAACAAATTACCCGTATCAGCTATCAAGCTGCAGATATTGGTTCTAAAAAGATGAAGGTTTTAATGAAAGAACTTCGCCCAAAAATTGATTCTATATTTGATCCAAAGGACTACAAAGTTAGCTTAACGGGTCATAGTTTGGTCTTTCTTAAAAGCAATGACTACCTCTTATCTAACCTTTTGGAAAGTTTATTAATTGAAATTATTTTAATTGCCATTGTCGGAATTGCTTTGTTCCGTTCTGTTAGAATTATCATACTCTCTAAATTACCCTGCCTTATTCCTTTAGTGATTACTGCCGGTGTCATGGGTTTTTTAGACATACGTTTTAAACCTTCCACTATTTTAATTTTTAGTATTGCCTTTGGTATTTCGAGTGATGGCACCATTTATTTTTTAACCAAATACAGGCAGGAATTAAAAAAACACAGCAAAACGGCTGCCGAAGCCATTTCTGCGGCCATACACGATACGGGCTTAAGTATGATTTACACCTCGGTTATTTTATTTTGCGGTTTTGCCATATTCACAGCATCGAGTTTTGGTGGAACAGTTGCCCTCGGTGTTTTGGTTTCCTTAACCTTATTGTTATCCATGTTCACTAATTTAATTTTGCTTCCGGCCATACTTCTTTCCATTCACCGTAAGTCCCTCAAAAAAGAAATTATTGAAAAACCATTGATAGATATTGAGGACGACGAAGAAATGGCTTAAGCATAAGGAAAAGAGAAAAATTTGACATTTTCATTTAGATCTGTTTCCATCTCCCACTTTGCGTTTACATGCCCCCCTTTGGGGAGTCCATTCAGACTTTCTTTTTTTAATTTGGTTTTCAAGAACCGCTTTGATGTTTATTTAAATAATGTTAGATTTAATAATCCGAAAAGAGCAAGTTTATTGCTCCAATCTTACAAAATTTGCGGGGTTGGGGTGATTTTATTGCTCTTATAGGGAAGTTAGTACCAATTGCCGCGGCGGACATTTCCAAAGACAATTTTACGGCGGACAAAAGAGTTTTCGTTTTCAAAAACTTCTGGCTTTACATCGACAGTATTTCGTTTGACTCACGGACGTTAAACAAATTTCACCAAGACAATTTTCATTTTGTGACG
>CALMND010000429.1 GCA_937868565.1 uncultured Bacteroidota bacterium
GTAACTTGACCCGCGCTAAACATGTTTAAACAAGGACCATTTGTGTAATCCATGTAGTTCATAAACATTTCACCATTTGGTCCGCTGCCGCAGTTATTGTTGGCATTATAGGGGAAAGAAGGACAGTTACTATTACTGAAAACCGCTGGAGGAGTATCCGAAACCTGATCATCACCGCAAACAGCGTCGCCCCAAATGTGGCGCAGATTAAACCAGTGACCCAATTCATGCATTAAGTAACGGCCTTTGAAATTTCCCCAGCCGGTGTTCGTAACAGCAGTACCAATGTTACTTATAAGGTCGCCACGAATAATAACACCATCTATATTTGGGGCACCCCCCGGAAAACTTGCAAAACCACCGCCACCACAATCTAAATTACCATAGTGCATTGCCTGTACAATCCAAATATTTAAGTATTTATTACTTGGCCAATAAGATAAACTTTTTGGGTCTTCTTTCCCAAACGAGCAATCGGATAATGTGCTGTATATGCGGTTAATTCCATTTGTACAATTGCCGTTGGGGTCTTTGGTTGCCAACCGAAACTCAACATCAAATGGAGCCGCAACAGGTTGAAAAGCGGGAGGAGTGAGCGCGGCATCGGCCTGCAGGCGTTTGAATTCTTTGTTTAGAATAGTTATCTGATCCATTATTTGAGCGCTCGAAATATTTCCGGCTCCACCAGTGTGTATGACATGGAAAACAACAGGAATGGTGTAGCTCGGGGCTGCAGCGGCTTTATTTAAACTCATGGAATTAACAAGCATTTTTGTTTCTAACTCAAGTTGCTCTTGATTTTTTTTGAATTGAGGGTCGGACTTTAATTGTTGTTCATAAACTTCATGGCTGAAACAATTAAAAGCATTTTGGCCCTTGCTTATTAAAAAGGCAAATAAAAGAGGTGTAGTAATTAGAATATTTTTCATTTCGTTAGTTTAGGAATTTATGTAGTTTAGTTTTGAATAAAGTTAAAATTTATTTTTTAAAGCCAAAATTAATTGTTTCAGGATAGTAATTATGAAATGCAGCATAAAAAGCATAGCCAATTAGCAAACCGGCCGTACCTCCGATCAAGGATTTTGTTTTCCTTCTTTGCCTTGCCACTCTTTCGTAACCTAAAATATAGGCATCGCTTTCTACATATTTGGGATTACTGATTGTATTGTGTCTGATTCTTATTTTAGTAATGCCACTTAAAGCCATAAAGCCATAGGGAGCAATTGGAGCCCAAAAAGTCCCGGTCATACCCCCTAAAAGCCCCATAATACCTGCACCAATGAGCGCGCCGCGTGCCTTGAAACCCTTTCGGGCATCGTTTTCACCTTTCATATACATCCACATTTCTTGACGAGTGAACCAATTATTAATAGTAGAATCCTGATAATAATAGTAACGCTTGTAACCGTTAGTATATTTTACCATATACAATTGATCGAATTCAAAATTAATTTTTTCAGTATGTTTTTTTGGGTTATAAATTGTAACAGCTCCTAAAACGGTGTCAATTATTTTTTCTCCAACAACCTGACCGTTCATTAAAAAAATAGTATCCTGCACCTGTTTTTGGCAGAAAAGAGGGTTACATAGAAAAATACCTGCGCTAAACAGAAAAATTTTCTTAAGCATAAACAAATATAGTTTATAAATGCTTATTTATTTAACATTAAGTCTGAATTAGTAGGTAATAATCTGCTCTACTATATTTTCCGGAATCTCACGGAATTCATATTGCTGGTTGCGCAGTTGAGGCACAAAGCCTGCCTCGACAATGGATTCCTGAATTTGCTTATGAGTAAAACGATGAGGTGCGCCGGCAGCACTTACCACGTTTTCTTCCAACATAATACTGCCAAAATCGTTAGCTCCGGCATGTAAACAAATTTGCGCTGTGGCTTTACCAACAGTTAACCAACTTGCCTGAATATTTTCAATATTAGGTAGCATAATACGACTTAAGGCCAGCATACGAATGTATTCTTCAGATGTTACATTATTTTTTATGCCTTTAACTCTATTTAATAAAGTACCGTCATCCTGAAAAGGCCAGGGAATAAAGGCCAAAAAACCCTTGGCTTGGGAAGGTTTTTGTGACTGCACATCGCGAATCCAAACGAGATGTTCCATGCGCTCGTAAATCGTTTCCACATGTCCAAACATCATTGTAGCACTGGTGGTAATATTCAACTGATGGGCAGCCTTCATCACCTCCAGCCATTCGCGTCCTGTACATTTACCTTTGCTTATTAATCGTCTCACACGATCATTTAAAATCTCTGCTCCGGCGCCGGGCAAACTATCTAAGCCAGCGTCCACTAATGCTTTTAAAACCTCAGTGTGTGTGCTTTTTTCTAGTTTGGTAATGTGCGCAATTTCAGGAGGTCCGAGTGCGTGCAACTTCAACGTCGGATAAAGCGATTTTAATTCTTTGAAAAGATTCACGTAGTAAGACAAACCCAAATCAGGATGATGACCACCCTGCAATAGCAGTTGTTCGCCCCCGTATTTAAAAGTTTCTTCTATTTTCCTTTTGTAGGTGGTAATATCTGTGATATAGCTTTCTGCGTGACCCGGAACGCGGTAAAAATTACAGAACTTACAATTAGCCGTACACACATTGGTTGTGTTCACGTTGCGGTCAATTATCCACGTAACTTTATTGGAATTTTTCTTTTGAATTTTCCGTAGTTCATTGCCTACAAAAATTAATTCAGAAACCGGGGCGTTTTCAAATAAGAACACGCCTTCGTCTATGCTCAGAAAATCAAATTTTAATGCACGGTATAAAAGAGAGTCAACTGTCATCTGGCAAAAGTGAAATGCAAATTTACCAATTGAAATTTAAATGGCAGCAAAATAAAAAAGCCCGTTTCGTAATGGGCGAAACGGGCTTTTAAAAACATTAAAGTAAAACTTAGTCCTTAAGCAATTTAAGGGTTCTTACCAATTCACCCTGGTTGTTATAGGCTTTTAAAATATATGCGCCCTTAGCAAGTTCGCTGGTATTAATGGTTTCAGTGTTTCCAGTCTTAACATCAATAACTACTTGACCTAGCGCATTAAATATTTGCACCTGACCATTTAAATCAGATATAGTAATTTGATTTGTAAATGGATTCGGGAAAATGTGAGAACCATCACCATTTACTTTTTCAATACCGGTGCAAAGACTCACATTAACGTTAACTGCGGCCGTTCCGCTACAACCACTGGTTGTTGAAGTACCTACCACACTAAATGGTTTAAGACCCGCAGTTGAGGACGAATAGGTAAAAGGGGTATTAGTGCTAGAACTTGTTCCTGACCAAGAATAAGTATCGGCACCATTAGCGTTAATGCTAACCGTTTGATTAATACAAATAAAAGTTTTTGAAGCAACCGCTACTACAGTTGGCGTTGGTTCCGCGGTAAAGTTAACAACCCCTGAACTTACGCAACCATTGGCTGCGGTTCCTGATAAAGTAAAAAAGAAAGCGCCGGCTGCAGTCGGACTTGCAATAGTTTGAGGGTTAGAAGTACTTGCAAGATAAGTATATGAATTAGCTCCAGACGCGAGAATTGTAAAGCTACCACCTATACAAGCCGGAGTCAATGAAACACTCAAACTAGGGCTAGCCAGAACATTAACTGTTATCGAATTCCCTCCAAAACACCCCGGACCATTTTGGCCGGCTACAGAATAAGTTGTGGTCGTATTTGGAGTAACTGTAATGACCGAATTATTAGCACCAGTGCTCCAGGTATATGTAGCAGCAGGGCTTATAGCGGTTAAAACAACAGATCTACCAGAACAAATAGTAGACGAGCTGGTAGTAAGGCTCATGGAAAGCTGCGCACCAACCGTAATAGTAGCGGTAACGGCATTTCCACAGGAAACGGTTCCGGCTGAAGGCGTCAGTGTATAAACGGTAGTTGTGTTTGGTGAAACCACCGCAGAAGATGTTGTTGCTCCCGTGTTCCACGAATAGGTGGTTGTGGCGGCGCCGCCAATAGCTGTTAAAGTAGTTGAAACTCCAGCGCAGGTAGTATAGCTTTGCACGGTTGGTCCGCAAGGAAGATTATATCTTACGGCATCAACCCCAATATAATCACTATTCGCACCATTTGTACCGCCATCGTCAACAAAATAACGAAAAGCAAATCTACCGGTTACAGTGCCTGTTACCCCGGTTATGGCAATCGTGTAAACAGTCCATGAAGTTGGATAGCCATTAACACTTCCGTTGTTTACTGATAAGCCGACACTATTTGTCGTTAAATTAGGATTAATGTCTAGTAAAAGTGTGGTGAATGTGCCAACACTAGCGGTTCCTGATGGAATGGCAGAGTTTGTTCCGGCACTACTCATACGAACCTGCATTCTGTCGGGTGCGCTGGTAGAAAGGGCACATTTGGTAGCGAATTGTAATACGCCACCATTATAAATAGTAACAACCGGGGTTATTAGCCAATTGCTTATACCGCCCGGCGTTGCGCCCTGACTATTAAAATTGCAACCATAATAATCGTTTGGACCTCCATTAAAAGCGGGGAACGTACCTGCCCCATTTCCTTGAAACCAGGTAGCCGAGCCAATGGGAGATGATAAATTTAAAACGCCCCAACCTGCCGCAGCAGGAGTAAAAGGAGCTGTAAAATCTTCCTGTAGCACTATTTGCGACGTCATTGTTAAAACAGAGCATGCCGCAATAAGTAGTAATGTAATTTTTCTTTTCATTTTTAGTCGTTTTGTATGAGTACTAAAATAAACAAATTTACATCACGTTTTGAAGAATAATGTAAAGCGTTGTTTAGTAACCTTTTAGTTTTCGGATTTTTGCTGATAATGAGGTTATAACAAGCGAATACGAATCATCTATCCACGAAGAAAGTACCTTTTTTGGCACGGTGTCATTGCAGATGATAGTGTTCCAATGCCTTTTATTCATATGGTATGCGGGTATTACACAAGGATACATCTCTCTCAGTTCAATCGCACGATTTGGCTCACATTTGACATTAAATCGGAGAGGCTTGGAATTTAGGGAAAGCAGCAAAAACATTTTACCTTCTACCTTGAAAACTAATGTTTCATTGTCAAAAGGAAAACTCTCTTCTGCGCCTTTTTTGGTTAAACAATAGTCTCTCAGTTCTTCTAGATTCATTAGTAACAATTTCTTAATACACAGCCCAAATATCTTAAAAATATGGCCAGTTATAAAAGAACGGCTCATTAAACCCAGAAAGTTTGAAATATTTGTACTAAAATGACGTTAAAAACATAAAAATACTGAGTTACGATTTTTTCTTCAAAACTATTTTAATTAAGTTTGGCGTTCTAATTTTCAAATGAATTTAAAGAAATACTAATAAAACAAAACAAATATGAGCACAAAAAAAACATCGGGAGGGTTCCCATTAATTGTTTCGGCGTTGGCAATTGTAATTTGCCTTTTAATAGGCGTTTTTATATATAAAGGCGTACTGGGAGCAGCTTCTAATTTTGAAGGTGGTGATGCGGATAAAGGACACCCGCACAATATTTTAGGGACCATGTACAAAGGAGGGTTTATTGTGCCAATTTTGATTGGTTTTTTATTAACGGTGATTACGTTTGCAATTGAGCGCTTTATAACAATCATGAAAGCTAGCGGTAGCGGCCAAACGGATAAGTTTGTGGGAAAAATTAAAACATTGATTTCTACTCACGACTTTGATGCCGCAGTTGCCGAATGTGATAAACAAAAGGGCTCCTTAGCTAATGTAGTTCACGAAGGTATTATGAAATACAAGTTTGTACAAAGTGATACCCATATGGACAAGGAAGCAAAAGTACATGCAATTCAAAAAGCTCTAGAAGAAGCAACCGCTTTGGAACTTCCTATGTTATCTAAGAACATGGTGGTTATTTCGACTATGGCGTCTATTGGAACTTTGGCTGGTCTTATAGGAACGGTAGTGGGTATGATTCGCGCTTTCGCTGCCCTATCAGCTGCCGGCGCGCCTGACACTTCTGCTCTTGCTACGGGTATTTCTGAAGCCCTTGTAAACACTTTGGTGGGAATTTTAACCTCCGCTTTTGCGATTATTTTTTACAATTACTTTAGTAACCGTATTGATCAGATAACTTATTCTATGGACGAGGCGGGCTTTTCTATCATACAAGAATTTCAGGCTACAGGGAAATAAAACTAGTAAAATTTTCCTGAGTTTTATGGAAATTAAATAAAGTATTCATCTATATAATAAAGAAGTAATGTCAAAAAAACCATCAAAAGGCGGAGCACCAGCGTTAGACATGACGCCCATGGTAGATTTGGCCTTCCTATTGGTTACCTTTTTTATGTTGACTGCTAGTTTCCGCATGGCAGAACCGGTAGTAGTTGACCCGCCTTCTTCAATAGGGATTGTTGATTTACCAGACAATCATATCATGGTAACCATTGATGATAAAGGAAGAGCTTTTTTTTTTTTTTTTAATTCCACCGCAAAAATGAATGCCCTAAGGGCTATGGCGGCCAGATACAAGGTAAATTTTACAGAAGAGCAAATAGTTAAATTTAGCGGCCTGCCTAGTTTTGGAGTTGATTTGAAAGATTTACCAAAGTACATTGATGCCAAGGAAGAAGAGCGCAAAAATTTTCAGCCGCAAAAAGGAGTGCCTTTAGATACGATTACCCCGAACAACCAATTAAAAGATTGGATTCAAATTGGAGGAACTGAAGCCGTGAGAATATTTGAAGCTGCAAAACAGAAGGCGCGAGAAGCTAACCAGGAATTTAAAGCAGAGAAACCCCGTTATGCCATAAAATGTGCAGCCAACACAAAGTATATATATGTGAAAGATGTTATCAAAGCTTTTACCGATTTAAAACTATATCAATTTAATTTGATTACCTCGCTGGAAGGTGGGGGAACCGTAATTGAGCCAAGCAAAAAATAAAATTAAAAAACTTAGCAAATGGCAGAAATAGCAGAAGGTGGTAGTGGTGGTCACAAGGGTGGAAAGAAACGTGCTAAAAAACAGAGTACGCGTATTGACATGACGCCAATGGTGGATTTGGCATTTTTACTATTAACGTTTTTCGTTTTAACAGCCACGTTTAGCAAACCAAAATCAATGGAGTTAACCTTTCCCGCGCCTCCTCCACCGGATCAGAAAATCGAAGAGGTTAAAAAAGGGATAACTCTTTTACTATCAAAAGATAATCGCATTTTTTACTACGAGGGGCAGTTTAGGGCGGCTGATGATGACAAAGGAAAAAAAACAGTGTTAGCAGAATTAAATTTTTCCCAGGATTCAAAAGAAAGTTTACATAAATATTTACTTGAGAAAAATAAAGAAATGCATGAACAAATTAAAGCTTTGGATGCTAAGCATAAAGCCAATCAATTAGCCGACACTACATTTAAGCGCTTAGTAAGAGAACGTAAAGCGGATAAGGAATCATATACCTATTTAATTAAAACTGATGATAAAGCAACGTATAAAAATGTGATTGATGTAATTGATGAGTTAAACATTAATGTAGTGGGCAAGTACGTGATGGTAGATATTTTGAAGCCAGAACTCGACTTGGTCGTAGAAAAAGTGGGAGCAAACTAATTTTAGGAGGTAAACATGTTAATTCTTTTAATATCAATTTTTTCGATAGTGTCCATAGTGATGCTGCGCCTCGATTTAAAAACCGGTTGGAATGGAGAGAGCTACATTTCAAGAAATGGCATTGTATTTAGCGGGAGGAATCAGGATTACGGCGCTTATGAATTAAGAAATAATTATAACAGACGTTTAACCTTTATTATTGGAGGAGTAATTTTATTTTCTTTTGTTGTTTTTGGATTAAAAATGTTTGTGGACAGACCGCAAGAAGAAGAAGTGGTTGAAAAAATGGAGGTCACACAAATAGATTTAACGCCACCACCACCCGTGGAAGAAACACCACCGCCACCACCGCCACCACCGCCACCACCCATGGTTGAAATGGTAAAGTTTGTGCCACCAGTTATTAAAGATGACGCCGTTGAAGAAGAGCCTCAAAAATTACAAGAGGAGGTAAAAGACGCAAACGTAAGCACAAAAGATCAGGAAGGGGAAAAGGATATTGTTGCCCCACCAACAGAAATTGCAGGCCCTGCTGAGCCGGCACAACCGGAGATTTTTACAATTGTAGAAGAGCAGGCTGAATTTCCGGGCGGGCAAATTGCGATGATGAAATTTATGCAGGCTAACACACAATATCCTGCAGCCGCCCGTGAGGCTGGTATTGGTGGAAAATGCTTTTTAAAGTTTGTGGTAAATGAAAACGGAGACATAAGCAATGTGGAAATATTAAAAGGCGTACCTGGTTGTTCGGACTGCGACAAGGAAGCAATTCGCGTTGTAAAGTCTATGCCAAAATGGAAAGCTGCGAAAATGACCGGACGTGCCGTTAAATGTTATTTCAACCTACCTTTTAGTTTCAAAATTCAATAATACGTATTCTAATAATCAAGAAGCCATAACAGAAGTTGTGGCTTTTTTTTCGGACAAAAAAATGAAATTAGGATTAAATTCAATTTCCAATTGGTTTGGAATGGTAATGATAGTAATAGTTCTTGCTGGAGCAATTGCAGTGAGTTTTACCGATTTTATGATCGACAGACTTTATGGAACCAAACGTATTTTTTTTGTGGTGCTTATGTTAGCTTATGCAATTTATCGAGGAGTTAGAATTTACCAGACAATGAAACAAAACCGCCATGAAGAATAGTATTTCTTGTTCTTGGTTCTTCTCTTACCTTGCCTCTTGGCCCCCTTTCTGTCTTGCCTCCAGCCTTTTTTTACTGAATTCATGTTCTAATTATTTTAAAAACGACTATAAAGATAACTCCCCCACTTCGGGGCAATTAAGAGTGTATTATGATGAAGGTCTTCACCGCCACGCTAAAAATCAAATTTTTACGTTTGAATCACTGTACGGAGAGGTAGATATTACAGAGGCCTGCACTTCAGAAAGCGAAGCCATACAAGCCTTGTATAACGACAGCTGCGAGGCAATTATGATTTCGCGCACACTCAACCTAAGCGAAAAGAAAGCATTTGAATCCAAAAAGTATTTTCCTAAATATTCGCCGGTCGCTTTGAGTGGAATTGCGCTCATTACTAATTCCGCAACGCCTTTAAAAGGATTAAAACAAGAAGAAATTTTAAAACTTCTAACCCAATCTTATTTTTTTAACGACTCTTTGGGCAATGAAATTAAATTGAAAGTGTTATTGGATAAAAATAACTCATCCGTTATTCATTATCTAACGGATAGCGTTTTACACGCACAAAAATTTTCTTCCGACTGTAATGTAATAGGGTCCACTTTACAAACCATCAATCATGTAGCAAAAAATAAAAACACGGTTGCATTTATTGATTTTGCTTGGCTAAGTGATGTGGATGATTCTATCACCAGAGCCAATAAAGATCTCATAAAATTAATACCAATAACAAAGACAGGAAGCAACGAATATGTTTTCCCAAGTCAAAGCAGTTTTAAAACAGGAAAGTATCCCTTTATCAGAACAGTTTATGTGATGCGAAAAACAGGAGATTTTACATTAGCAAAAGGGTTTGAAAGTTTTGTAGCGGGGCCTAAAGGGCAATTAATCTTTTTAAAACAAGGGCTTTTACCTTCACGACAGGCCGAAAGAATGGTTGAGATTAAATTGGAGCCTATGGATGTAAAATAAGTATGGAAAATCTCATAAAATTCCTTAAAAACACAACATTAATTTGGGTTGGCACCAGCTTTGCAAACAGTTAAATAGTTATTTTTAAACTTTATAATACTAAGATGAAAAACAAATTTTTTGCCCTATTTACGACTTTCACTTCACTAGTTGCTTTTGGGCAACCACTTCAGGACGCAGTGAAAAAAACAGAGAACGAAAACTTTGATGCAGCTGCGATTGATTTCAAGGGACTCATACAAAGAGAGCCAAATAAAGGCGAAAATTACTTTTATTTTGGAGAGAATTTTTTCAAACGTGGAGAAATTGACAGCGCCAATATGCTTTATACTAAAGGTGCTGAGGTGAATGCAACCAATCCCTTAAACTACGCAGGTTTAGGAAAAGTCCTTTTAGCCAAAGGAAATGTGAACGACGCCAAAACGCAATTTTACAAGGCGATTACTCTAGGGGCAAATAAAAATATGGTTTTACTAAGAAAGATTGCTGAAGCGTGGTTAGTCACAGATAATAAAAATCCTGATGAAGCCTTAATCCATGCAAACAACGCCGTTAAACTAGAGCCAAAGAATTCAGAAAATTATATTGTTCTGGGAGACGCGCAATTGGAAAAAAACCCAACAGACGGCAGTGGCCCGATTAAAAGTTATAAAATGGCAACAACACTTAATCCCAAGAGCACTGCGGGAATTTTGAGAGAGGGAAAATTGTACCAGCGAGGCCGCAATTATCAATTAGCTTTGGACAAGTATAGAGAAGCGGAGGCGATTGACGCAAATTATGCCCCAGCATATCGCGAAAAGGCAGAGTTGTTTTTTCTAGTGGGGCAACCGGCAAAATCAATCGAGAACTGGAAAAAATACATGGAGCTTAATAATAGCGATTACGCGCGTTACCGTTTTATGAGCGCCTTGTATAATAACAAACAATTCAAAGAAGCTTCGGCCGAGTATGAGAATCTAAAAAGGCAAAATTTTAAAAATCTTTACATGGAACGGTTAGCAGGATACAGCTACGAGGAGATGGGTGATAAAACCGACAAGGACGCTTATAACAAAGGATTATTAGCATTAGATAAATTTTTCGAAATGGCGGGATCTTCTTTTAAGTATATAGCAAACGACTATAAATACAGGGGCTTGCTATTGTACCATTTAGGAAAAGATTCGTTAGGACAAATCGAGATTGAAAAGGCAATTGTATTAGATCCTGCGATTAAACCAGAAGTATATGGTAAGTTAGGTAAAATCGCTGTTGATGCGAAAAATTATAAAAAGGTAATTAGTTACTACGAAAAGAAAAAGGAAGGCGACTATAAGGCTCTTACGATTATTGAAAATTTTGATTTGGGAAAAGCTTATTACAATTATGGTTTAGGAATAAGAAAACAAATTAGCGAGCAGAAAGACGAGCTTATCAAAAAGAAAAAACCAACGGACAATCCGGAAATAAAAGCCAAAGAAACAGAAACAGTTTCCATTATGATTCATGCTGACTCTGCATTTAAAAGAGTTACGCAGTTAAATCCTGGATACATTTTAGGGCCTATTTGGAGAGGTCGCGTTAACTCATTATTGGACCCAGATGTAAAAAGTGATTCAACGAAAGTATTTTATGAAAAAGCAATATCCATTATGAAGCCCGAAGACAAGACAGGGTCATATAAAAGTAATTTAATTGAGGCTTATGAATACTTGGGATATTACTATGTAAGCAAAAAAGATAAGGCGAACTCAGATGCTATATTTAATCAGTTAAAGGAAGTCGACCCCGCCAACGAGAAAGCCAAAAACTATTTTAATCCTCCTAAACCAGCTTCAGCAAAAACAGTAACAAAACCGACGGGAAAAAAGTAGAGCTTGACAAAGGAAAATTACTATAAAACACAGCAATCTTTCTTTTAATTTGATTGTAGATTTGTGTGTCACTAAAAGATGCGCGACGAATTGTTGTATCAAATAGGGCTCACCTTAATAGAAGGCATTGGCGATATTAACGCCAAAGCGCTATTAGCTTATTGTGGAAGTGCTGAAGAAGTATTCAAACAAAAAAAATCAAAACTTCAGAAAATACCCGGTATAGGAGAAACCTATGCTAAATCTATTACCCAATCAAAATCAGTTTTAACGAGAGCCGAAGAAGAAATAAAATTTATTCAGAAATATAAAATAAAACCACTCTTCTTCACAGACGGAAATTATCCAACGCGTTTAAAATTTTGTAGCGACAGCCCAGTCTTAATGTACTACAAGGGGAGCGCAAATCTAAATGCAGAAAGAATTGTTGGTGTAGTAGGTACGCGCAAACCAAGTGAATATGGCCGCAACAAAACGCTGGAGTTTTTAAATGGATTAAGGGATTCTGGAATACTAATAATCAGCGGTCTTGCTTACGGGGTGGATGTAACAGCCCACAAAGCGGCACTCGAAAACAATATGGAAACCGTTGGAGTACTTGCTCATGGGCTAGACAGAATTTATCCTCAAACCCACGATAAAATCGCTAAACGTATGTTAAACCAGGGAGGTTTACTAACCGACTTTATGAGTGGAACCAATCCCGATGCCGTAAATTTTCCAAAACGCAATAGAATTGTAGCGGGACTAGTTGATGCTTTAGTTGTTATTGAAAGCAAGCGCACCGGGGGAAGTTTAATTACGGCCACGATTGCCAGCAGTTATAACAAAGACGTTTTTGCGTTTCCCGGCAGGGCAGGCGATGAATTAGCGGAAGGCTGTAACGCTTTAATAAAACGCAACAAAGCAGCACTCATAGAAAGTGCCGAAGACCTTTTGTATGCCATGCAATGGGAAGACAAAGAGCTGAAAAAAAGTAAAACTAAACAAATACCCTTGCAGGTAAATTTGTCGGAACAAGAAAAACTAATCATGAATTTATTGGCAGACAAAAAAACAATTCACATTGACGAGTTGTGTCAAATCTGCGAATTCCCTGTCAGCAAAGCTTCCGCCCTTTTACTGCAACTCGAATTTTCTAATTTGGTTAAAAGCAAGCCAGGGAAACTGTACGAGCTGTTGTAGACACCCAAAAACGCTTTCTGGGGCTATGTCAGTTTATAAACTACTGCCTCCAAATACCTTCCTGTTTTAAACTCTTTTATCAAAACGAAGTTTTTATTTTGTAACGCAATCCGATGCAATGGATTCATATATATCAACCAGGTTTCACTTTGGGTTGAGAGAGAAATTTTACTTAACACCTTGCTTAAAACTCCTTCATTAAATGGATTGAATAAAAAATAAACCGTAGGCTTGTTTTTATACTCAAATTCCAAGGCGTTACAATGAAAAAAAGAAATAGAAGATTCTTTTCTTTTAAAGGCGTAGGTTTTTGTATTGTTTTTTGCAACATCTACCAGTTCTTCATCTAATTCTATGCCAATGAGGTTGTTAAATCCTGCACGTTCCGCCACGAAAACCGCCCTTCCTTTGCCAGAGCCAATGTCAACAAAATCAAAATGAGAAGTATTTGGATACACTTGCTTTAAAATTTCCATTAATACCAGATAAGAAGCCCCCTGATAATGGAAGTATTTTTCAGATTCGCTTTTTTTAATTTTTGAAGTTTTAATGTTGAATTTTTTTTCCCAACGAGGTTCATTCAAAATTAACAGGAAAGTTTTTCCCAAACCCCTCAGAAAAATCGAGCGAAAAAAGTAGTAGGCATAAATGAAAATTTTCAATATAGAGAATTTTATTTGTTTGGTAAATTTAATACCTTCATAAGCAGATTCCCAGTAAATTGTATACAAGATGCAAATTGATTTAGAAGCGGAGAGAAAAGAGATATTAAACCGATATAAACTTCTGCTAAAAGCCTGTAAGCGCCGTTTAGAAAAAGGGGATAAGGAAATCCTGAGGAAGGCCTTTGAGGTAGCCGTAGAAGCCCATAAGGAAATGCGCCGCAAAAGCGGGGAACCCTACATTTATCATCCAATTGCAGTAGCTCAAATATGCGCGGAGGAGATTGGTTTGGGAACAACTGGAATTGTTTGTGCTTTGTTACATGATACTGTTGAAGACACTGACCTAAGTCTGGATGACGTAAAAGGCCTGTTTGGCGAGAAAGTATGTCAGATTATTGATGGGCTGACAAAAATTTCTGGAGTAATTGATAACACCTCTTCCATTCAGGCTGAGAATTTCAGAAAAGTGTTGTTGACCATGAGTGAGGACATCCGCGTTATCCTTATTAAACTCGCGGACAGATTGCACAATATGCGTACGCTAATACACATGAAGCGTGATAAACAGATTAAAATAGCCAGCGAAACCCTTTTTCTCTATGCTCCACTGGCACACAGGTTAGGATTAAACACTATAAAAACAGAGTTAGAAAATTACGGACTCAAATATACCGACTCCGATTCCTATAACGATATAGAGCTTAAGCTGAAAGAAAATGAGCCAGATAGAAAACGTTTTATTCAAAAATTCATTGAGCCATTAAAGGAAATTCTTGCCGAGCAGGGGTTTAAATTCAAAATTTTTGGCAGACCTAAATCTATCTATGGTATTTACAACAAAATGAAAACGAAACATGTTTCATTTGAGGAAGTTTATGATCTTTTTGCTATCCGAATAGTAATTGATTCTTCTGTTGAACAGGAAAAATCGGATTGCTGGAAGGTTTATTCTATCATTACTGATTTTTATCATCCAAGTCCTGAACGCCTGCGCGATTGGATTAGCACACCCAAAAGCAATGGTTACGAGAGTTTACATACAACCGTAATGGGCCCGGAAGGAAAGTGGGTTGAGGTTCAAATAAGAACCACACGCATGGATGATTTGGCAGAGAATGGCTACGCGGCTCATTGGAAATATAAAGACAGTGCAGCGGACAAAGAAAATAGGTTGGAGAGTTGGCTATTGAAAATAAAGGAGATGTTAGAAAATCCTGATCCGAATGCGCTTGAATTTATTGATGATTTTAAACTTAATTTGTTTAGCGATGAAATGTTTGTTTTTACGCCTAAGGGAGACATGAAAACGTTGCCAGTGGGATCGACCGCACTTGATTTTGCTTTTGAAATTCACACGAAAGTGGGAGAGCAGTGCATCGGTGCGAAAGTGAATCATAAGCTTGTTCCTTTAAGTAACGAGCTAACTAGTGGCGATCAAGTTGAAATATTGACCAGCAGTAAACAATCCCCAAAAGACGATTGGTTGAATTACGTCATTACAGCCAAAGCTAAATCAAAAATTAAAAACAGTTTAAAAGATCAGCGTAAAAAAATTGCCGAAGAAGGTAAAGAAACCATGCGACGAAAGTTTGATAGGCACAAACTGGAATTTAATTTGAAAAACATTAATGAGTTTTACACGTACTTAAAATTGCCTTCTTCACAAGAATTATTTTATCGTGCCGCTTTGGGTAATGTTGACATTAAGGAAATAAAAGAGTTTCTTAAACACAAAGAAAACCCTACAAAAAAAACAAAAAAAACGGATACATCAAGGCTTGAACAGCTGGTCACGAGCGCGCGCGGCAAAACGGATATGCTGGTAATCGGAGACGACATGCAAAAACTGGATTATAATCTAGCACCTTGCTGTAACGCAATTCCTGGTGACGACGTTTTTGGGTTTATTACTGTAGGTGAAGGGATTAAAATTCATCGGGTTAACTGTCCTAATGCTATAAAACTGCTATCAAATTATGCTTACCGGGTTGTTAAAGCTAAATGGGTGAACGACCAACTCATTTCCTTTCTGGCTGGTATTAAGATTATTGGCACAGACGAATTGGGCATTGTCAATAATATTACCAAAGTCATTTCGAACGAATACAATGTCAATATGCGCTCTATTAATTTTGATACAGACGATGGCATATTTGAAGGAACTATTATGATTTACGTTCACGACACCAAACATTTGAATCATTTGATTGACAATCTCAGAAAAGTGAAGGGAGTTAACAAGGTGGAGCGTGTGGATGAAAAGAGCTAAGATCTTAACTCACGCGGTTTAAGTTTAATGGCGGGATTTCCCTGATAAATCCAAAATGGTTCCAGCGAACTAGTGGCAATGCTTCCAACCGTTAAAAGGCTATGACTTCCTAACCTCACACCTGGGCAAACCACAGTTTTGGCGCCAGCCCAAGCCCCTTCTTCGAGCGTAATTTCTCCAGTTACTAAATCGAAAGTAGACTTTTTATAATTATGGTTGCCACACAATAGCAAGGCTCCTTGAGATACGCAGCAGTTGTCTTTCAAAGTTACTTTGGCTAGATTGTCAATCCAGACTTCCTCCCCAATCCAAACATGGCTGCCAACAACTAGATTCCAGGGGTATTTAATCGAAACGTGCGGTTTTATGATAAGACCCTGACCCACTTTAGCGCCAAACAAACGTAAGAGAAAACGCTTGGGGCCGTAATAGGGAAAAAAGGATTTGAAAAACGCACGATTAACCAAATACCAGGCGCCAATTATAAAAGTAGATCGCCCCGGTTTGTACCAGTCATTATTAAAGGAAGATAGATCAGTTTTTAATACAGTCATTGAACAGAATCTTGTATTGATTTGAGATTTGCCCCAAGTCAATTTTGTTACTAATATAATTAATTGCTTTTTCACTTTTCAATGAAAAATCGTCTTGATTCATGGAAGCATAATAAACAATGGCATCAATAAATAATGGTTTAGCATTTAAAGCTATGGTAAAACCAGCACCACTCTCATTCAAATCGCTCCAAGGAGTTTGATCGCTTATAATAGCTGGGCAGCCGCAAAGCAATGATTCAACAATAGAGTGCCCGTAATTTTCATTCAATGTCGGCAGTAACAGGCAATGATAATTGCAAATAACGCCTTGGACTTCATCAAATGGCAAATCTTGTTTGTAACTAACCTTTATATGGGCAGGTAATTTGGCGATTAGTTCTTTGCAGAAATTCCAATAATCAGCGTCCTCTCTATTCCCAAAAACATCGTATTCAACATTATACTGTGATGGAATAGATGCCAATAACTCGATCGCATAATGTAAATTTTTTACTCTAGCAACACGAGAAAGATAAAAAAGTTTAAGGTGATTAACCGTCTTAATAACTTTGTTGCGCATAACCGGTGAAGAGTTAACATTTGGCGCAACGAGTATTTTAGAGTGCATGAATTTTGATAGGATGTCAGACTCTTCTTGTTTTTGGGTTGCGTGAAAAATTATTTTTTTATAAGAATTGAGTATTTGTGCTATGAATATAAAAGCGCTTTTTTTAAAAGATTTTAGACCAAGAGCTCCTTTACCCAACATTCCTCTGGGAGCCAGTAAAATAGGTTGATTAATGAGACCTTTGTTTTTAAGTCGCACTATATTAATCGAAAAACTGTAGGACCAAAAACTATTTAAATAAATTAAGTTAGGATTTATTTTGTGAAACAGGCCAATCATGTTTTCAGAATTTAACCGGCCAGAACTAAAATAGTAGTAATGAACAGAATCTTTATACAGTAAGGTGTCTGCATCAACACCCGAATACTGCTGTTCGCTACCTAAGTCTTTGTTAGTTGTAATAATATAAAAATCGAAATCGTTTTTTAAAAGATTCACTAAAGAATAAACAGAACGTACCGGACCGCCAGCCCTTGTACCAGGAAGATACCAGTCAATTAAAACGGCTATTTTTGGTTTATTCACTAATTTGTATTTTATTTTCTTTTAACCAAGTATTTAAAACGACAATGTGCCAAACTCTAGCCCATGTAATAGTTGGGTCGTTTCTTAAAAAGCGACGCCATAATTCTAGGATTGCACTCTTGTGACAAAAAGAATATTCAGAAAATTCTGAGATATTCAATTCACAAAAGCTTTTTAGTTCGTTTTTTAACCAATATTGCCAGGGGAGGGTAAATCCCATTTTAGGGCGGTTTATAATTTCTCCTGGTAATAGCTCGGAAACACTATCAATTAATAATTTTTTAGGTGTGTGTGGAAACTTGTAAGCGTCTTTAACTCCCAAGACAAATTCAATCAAATGATAATCTAAAAAAGGTTCCCGCACTTCCAAAGCAACCGCCATGCTCATTTGGTCGGTGTCTCTTAACAACGTGTTTTGTAAGTAAGTACCTATTTCGCTTAGCGAAACGGCACTTAAAAAGTGGTCTTCAACTTGTGGAACCTCCGCTATTAATTTTTCTATTTGAGAGAAGGGTTTAGCTTCTTTTAAAAGTTGTGAAAGCTCTTCTTGTGTAAATAGGCTCCTATTTAGAATGTATGCAGAGTTAAAGTTAATTACTTTCTGACCCAAGAGCTCCGAAATTTTATTTCCGCTTACAGAATGTTTCATTTTTTTAATAGCTAATCCAGCAGCATTTCTAGCAAACAGAGGAATAGAATTAATCCACGATTTATTTTGAAGACTCACCATTCGTTTAAAAACATCATACCCTGCAAATAGCTCATCGCCGCCTATACCGCTGAGAGCCATAGTTACACCCGCATTTTTCGTTGCTTTTGAAACAATATAAGTGTTTGGACCGTCTCCACTGGGGTGGTCAGTGGCAGAAAGCGCTTCCGGTAATTGTTTCAAAAAATCGGCAGGGCTTAATTTAACCTCATGATGTTCCGTATTAAATTTTTTGGAAATAAGTTTAGCGAATTTTGCTTCCGAAAATGCACTTTCATCAAAACTAACGTTGAAAGTTTGGATTTTTTTCGAACTGACCTTGCCCATTAAACCAACGACAATACTTGAATCAATCCCACCTGAAAGAAATGCACCGAAAGGGACGTCGGCCACTAAGCGTCTTTGGACAGAAAGACTTAGTAGTTCATTCACTTTACTGCAAATTTCAGTGTAGCTTAAATCTATAGATGAGTTCTTGATGTTATTTATGTTATAGTACTTTATGATATTTGCTTTATTGCCTTGGTATTCGATGAGGTGTCCGGGTAGAAGCATTTTTATGCCTTTAACTACCGTGTTGGGGGCAAATACGGTTTGGTACATTAGATACTCTGCAATAACCTCCTTGTTAACATAGAAATTTTTTATGCCTGAGTGAATAATTGGCCTCGCTTCACTTGAAAAGATAAAACCTTCAGTGCCAAAATAATAGTAGAGGGGTTTTACACCTACCCTGTCGCGGGCAAGAGTTAACTTGTTCTCTAGCGTATCATAGATGCAAAAAGCGTACATACCGTTAAATAACTGAAGACAATTATTGCCCCACCTTTGAAAAGCGGCTAAAACGACTTCCGTGTCAGAATTAGTCTTAAAGAGATAAGGTATTTCGTTTGAACCTTGTTTAGATTGCTGCAGTTCAAGTTTGAGCTCTTTATAATTGTATAATTCGCCATTATAAACAATTACATATCGACCATCAGAAGACAGAAAGGGCTGATTGCTTTCCTCGCTTAAATCAATAATAGAAAGTCGTCTATGACCTAGGCTGACGAATGAATTACTCCAAAGTCCATCATTGTCAGGCCCTCTGTGCGCTAAGATTTTGTTCATTTTCCGAACAACTTCCAATCTTTTTTCGCTGGAATGAATTTCAGAAACAAAACCATTAATACCGCACATGAATTATTTTTCTCTAATGGAGTTTAAGAAGCGTTGATCGTTCATCATTCGTTTTATCCCCTCTTCTATTCCAATTAATTTTTTTTGGAGAATTTCACGCATCTTAAAATTGTCGGGTTGTCTCCGTGTCATATCACCTTCCTTTAAAGGAGGCAGATGAATGATTTTAGATGAAGAGTTGGCAAGCTTGATCGTTAATTCAGCTAAAGATTTTATAGTGGTTAATTCATCATTGCCAATGTTAATGACTTCATTGGTCAATAATTTATTTTCGAAAATATGATTACAAACGTCTACAGTGTCATCAACATAAGTGAATGTTCTAGTTTGCGAACCGTCTCCGTATACAGTAATATCCTTATTGTGAAGAGCCGCAGCCAAAAACCTAGCCACAACAAAATCAGTACTTTGGTTTGGGCCATAGGTATTGAAAAATCTGAAAATGGTATAAGGTAACTGGTAAATTTGTCCGTAGCTCCTGAAAAAACACTCGCCCACATTTTTCACAACGGCGTATGGAACTCTTGAGTTTAGTGGTGTGCGGTGTTCGTTTTGAGGAAGTTCAACGGGTTCTCCATAAACTTCTGAACTGGAAGAAAAATAAACATGTTTTACGGTTGAGTTTTTAGAAAAATTTAGTATATTTTTTATACCCTCAATATCATTAAGAACATCTATTGGATTTTCCTGTGTTCTTATAACCCCTACAACCGCAGAAAAATGAAAAACATAATCAAAATTGTAGGAAAGCATCACCGAGGAAATGTCATTCTTTTGATTGACATCGGCTTTAATAAATTTCCAATTCGGTTTTTCAGAGGAAGGAAGCTTTGACAGATAACCGGTAGAAAGATTGTCTACAATTACTACAAAGTTATTCGGATTGCTTATTAATTTTTCAACCAAAGCGCTCCCTATGTTTCCGGCTCCTCCGGTAACAAGAATTTTAATTTTTTCTGTAATCATCGTATATTTCTGACAAAGTATTTGCCCAGTCTTTCAAGTTTATTTGCTGAGCCAACGCGTTACTTTTTTCCGACATTAAAAGTAGTTCTTTATCGCTTAATTCGGTTATTTTTTTTAAATGTTGTTTTATATTGCTTACATTACCAGACAAAAAGGAATACCCGTTTTTGCTCTCCTCAAGAAAGACCTCCTTTGCCCCTACAGAATTGCTCAAAAGCAACGGAAGTCCCGCGGCAGCATATTCCTGAACAACAACTCCCCAAGGCTCAAAGCGACTCGGGAGCACAAACACGCCGCACTGACTCAATATTGGCTCCAGATCTTTAGGCTGGACAAAGCCAAAATGTTTAATGTGTGGATGTTTAATGGGTGTTATATCGCCTACCCCTAAACACCAAAGCTCCCAATCATTCGAATTTTCGGCCTTTAACTCGATGAAGGCCTCCCAAAGGTCGGTGATGCCTTTAAAATTGTAATACCTTCCAACATACAAGAATCGTTTTGGAAAAGCAAGATGTTTTTGATTCTTTTGTTTATTATAAATAGCGTTGAATCGGGTGAGGTCGCAACAGTAGAATTTTTTTTTAATTATGCCCTTTTTGAAGCCTAATTTATTTAAATACTTGGCCTGTATTTCACCTGGCACCCAGGCATGCGAAAATGTATTTAGTAGAAAGAAGGGACTTAAAAAAACGGCCAGATACTGTTTTAAACTACCTCTCCATTGTGTGTCGCAAGTGAGTACGGTAGGAATTTTTTTGAAGTAGCGTTTAGTGAGACTTAAATAATCGCGGTCAACCCAACCGCTACAAACAATAATATCTGGATTGATTTTTGAGGCCAATTGAGAGAGCTGATTCTCACTAAACATTTTCTTGTCGTATACTTTTATTTTTTCTGAAAAATTGAAATGAAATGGAGCCTCATTATTCACAGGCCAGCGAATAATATGGACCTCATTAGTGGCAGAAAGTTCGTCGCAGCACTTCAAAAAGTAATCTGCTAGTTCAGAGTATAAAAACAAAACGGTCATTAAATGATATTTACCTCACGTTCAAGAATTACTCCAAATTTATCAAATACTTTTTTCATAACGTGACTGGAAAGATTGTAAACATCAAGTCCGGTGCTGTTGTTTTTGTTGATGAGTACCAAAGCCTGCTTTAGGTGCACGGCAGCCCCCTTATGCTCGTATCCCTTTAAGCCACACTGTTCTATTAACCAGCCTGCTGCGAGTTTGTAATTTCCATTGTTTAACGGATAGGCAACCAAGTCTTTGAATTGATGTTTAAGCTTCAAATATTGAGTAAATGGAATCTCAGGATTCTTAAAGAAGCTACCGGCATTTCCGGAAACTCTAGGGTCGGGCAATTTGCTTTGTCGAATATTTATAACAGCTCTTGAAACGTCTCTTATAGTTGGAGAGTCAATTCCCATAGCCTCGAGCTCGCTGTTAATTGCACCGTAAGTGGTATTCAGCACACCATTTTTTGTGAGCCTAAAGGTTACTGAAGAGATTAAGAATAGATTCCTGTATTTGTTCTTAAAGACACTTTCCCTGTACCCAAAACCGCAGGCTTCTTTTTTGAAAATTTTGATGCTCGCGTCCTCAACAGAACAAGCCTCTAATTCTTCAAAAGTCTCTTTTATTTCAACACCGTAAGCACCTATGTTTTGCATAGGACTGGCCCCCACGCAGCCTGGAATTAAGGATAAATTTTCTAATCCAGAAAAATTATGGTCTATGCTCCACATTACAAAATCATGCCAAACTTCTCCCGCTGCAACATTAACGAGGACTTCTTCTGAATTTTCAGAAATTATATTAATTCCTTTGAAATTATTTTTAATGACAATGCCGTTAAAGTCTTTTGTAAATAGTAAATTACTGCCGCCACCTATTATCAATTTCTGATTGTTTTGATAGACGACTTGCTTGGTAAGTTCAGAAAAGCTTGAAATGGAATCAACCTCCACGAAATAGTCACAATAGGCCTCAATACCAAAAGTGTTATAAGGTTTAAGATTAACGTGTTCTTTTATGTTCAGCATTTGGAAACAAAAATATATAATAATATAGGTGTAATATTTTTATCTTTAGGCCAATATCAACAAACTATTTGTTTACAACACACAAAATAGCAACGGTTAGCGTTATTAACGATTTGGTTAGCGATAACAGGGTTAATAAAACCTGCCTCGTACTTAAAGAATGCGGTTATGATGTAATATTGATAGGGAGAAAACTACCTAATTCTTCACGCATCCCTGATTGGCCATTTAAATCCATTCGAATGCGTTTGTTTTTTTTAAGTGGGCCCGCTTTTTATTTGTTCTTTAACTTAAGGCTTTTCTTACAACTTATTTTTAGGAAAACACATCTGTTGTACGCTAACGATTTAGACACATTACTGCCAAATTTTATTGTATCTCGAATACGGAATATACCAATGATTTATGATAGTCATGAGTTATTTTGTGAAGTTCCTGAATTGAAAAAATCAAAGATAAAAAAAGCTGTCTGGCTTTGGCTTGAAGGAGCGCTGGTGCCAAATCTTAAAACATGTATAACGGTAAATGACAGTATTGCCAAAATTTTCGAAGAAAAATACAAGGTAAAATTTAATACAGTCAGAAACATATCTAATGCGCCTCGGCATATTAAATTGAAGCCGAGGGAAGAGCTTGGCTTACCAATCGACAAAAAAATCATCTTGATGCAGGGAGCGGGTATTAACATGGACAGAGGAGCCGAAGAACTGGTTGAGGCCATGCATTTGGTTGAAGGAGCGGTTCTGGTTATTATTGGTAGTGGTGATGTATGGGGCGTTTTGAAGAAAAAAGTTCTGAAAGAACAAATGGGCGAACGGGTAAGATTGATAGATAAATTGCCAAAGGAAGATTTGGCACATTATACGGGAAACGCCGATATTGGTTTGAGTATTGATAAAAACACAAACCTTAATTATTATTATAGTTTACCAAATAAAATCTTTGATTATATTCAGGCTGGCTTGCCAATTTTGGCTAGCCGATTGCCAGAGGTGGAGAAAATTATTTCAGCTTATCAGGTAGGAGAGTTTGTTGAAAGTCACGAACCAAAGGCATTAGCGCAAAAAATTATTAGCATGTTAAATTCTCGAGAACTGCTTAAATATAGGGAAAACGCTATGCAAGCAAGCGCTATACTCACTTGGGAAAAGGAAAAAGGAACCCTTGAAACAATAATAAAATCAGTTATACGCCAATAATCGGATAATTAATAAAAAATGTAATTTAGCTTTCAGATTTATGGAATTTTCAGCGAAACAAATAGCAGAGCTTTTAAATGGATTGGTTGAAGGCGACGAAAACGCGAGAGTGAGGAATATATCCAAGATTGAAGAAGGGAGCTCAGGCACTCTATCTTTTTTGGCTAACCCAATCTATACAAACTTTATTTATACAACCGACGCTAGTATTGTTTTGGTGAATAAAACACTGGTATTAGACAGACCAATAAAATCAAGTTGCACTTTGGTAAGAGTTGAAAATGCTTATGAATCTTTTGCTAAACGCCTGCAAATTTATTCCCAGTTAAAGGAAAAAAAAGTAGGAATTGAACAACCAAGTTTTGTTTCGCCTAACGCGGTTTTAGGGATCGACTGTTATGTCGGCGCTTTTGCGTATATCGGTCAAAGCGTCAAAATAGGAAGTAACGTAAAAATATATCCTCATGTATTCATTGGAGATAATTGTGAGATAGGTGATAACACCACGCTGTTTTCAGGCGTCAAAGTTTACTTTGAGTGTAAAATCGGAAAGAACTGCACAATTCACGCAAATACCGTAGTTGGTAGCGACGGTTTTGGCTTTGCGCCGAACACAGAAGGGCAGACTTTTGTTAAAGTACCACAAATAGGAAATGTAATCATAGAGGATAATGTAGAGGTTGGCTCCAACACATCCATAGACCGAGCAACACTTGGTTCAACTATTTTGAAGGAAGGAGTTAAACTTGATAACCTTGTTCAAATCGCACACAATGTTTACATTGGCGAAAACACGGTAATTGCTGGATTGACGGGAGTTGCGGGCTCTAGCAAAGTTGGTAAAAATTGTATGATTGGTGCACAAGTCGGAGTCGCGGGACATCTTAAAATTGCAGACGGAGTAAAAATTGCTGGTCAATCTGGTATTGGCTCGAGTATCGAGAAAGAAGGAGAAATTGTACAAGGTTCCCCCGCTTTCAATATCGGAGAATATAAACGTAGTTATGTTTTGTTTAGAAGTCTACCAAAATTAAACGATAAAATATCGGAATTAACGAGAAAACTAAATTCGAAATAAAATGAAAGTAGATATATTAGCCATCGGGATTCATCCGGATGATGTGGAACTCAGCTGTGCAGGTACAATTGCCAAACATGTAGCAATGGGTAAAAAAGTGGGTATTCTTGACTTAACACTTGGAGAGTTAGGAACGCGGGGTAATGCAGAAACTAGAACCAGAGAAGCAATGGAAGCTGCTAGAATTGTTGGAGCTTCCTTTCGAAAACAGCTAAAGTTTAAAGATGGATTTTTTCAGAATAACGAAGAACATCAACGTAAAATTATCGAACAAATTCGATTAGCCCAACCTGATATTATATTGTGTAATGCTGTGAGCGATCGACATCCAGATCATGGCCGTGCTGCCAAGTTAACGTCTGAAGCTTGTTTTTATAGTGGTTTAGCCAAAATCGAAACTCTTTTTAATAGTAAACCACAAAATCCTTGGCGACCAAAAGTTGTTTATCACTATATACAAGACCAATACATACATCCGGATTTTGTGATTGATGTTTCGGAGTATGTAGAAGTAAAACAAAAAGCAATAATGGCATTTGCTTCCCAATTTTATGACCCAAAATCAAAAGAACCAGAGACACCAATATCGAGTAAAGAATTTCTAGAGTATCTTAATAGTAAAATGGCATTATGGGGGAGAGCAATTGGAGCAAAATACGCTGAGGGCTATACCGTTAGCCGCTACCCTGGAGTAAATTCTTTGTACGATCTTTTATAAAAAATCTTTGATGTAAGCACAGACTTCATGCACATGTTCGATATTGAGCGTGTGTCCGGCGTTTTTTACAACAATAAATTTTGAACCGCTAATGTGTAAATGAACTTCGTTAGCCAAGTGAACCGGAAGCAATAAATCTTTTTCGCCTTGAATAACTAAGGTGGGTGTTTTTATTTTTTCAAGTTCCTTTCTATAATCTCTCCTTTCCTTGGTAGCACGCATTAAATTAAAAATGGCTTCAGAATTTTGATTGGATTCTTTTCTCATTTCCTTCATTGCAGAAATAGGAATGAGTGGATTTGCAAAATAAGCCTCACTTAACACGCTTGGTAGCATGATATCGAGCATTAAATTGTACCCGCCACTCTCTAACGCGCGCCACCAACTTAATTCCACAGCCTCATAATAAGGCGTTTTATGTGCGAAGGTAGATACTAAAACAATCTTATTCAGGTAGTGAGGATACAAAACAGCAAAATGTTGGGCTACCAGACTACCGTATGACAGTCCAACAACATGTACCTTAGAAATTCTCTCTTGATCCAGAACATATTTTAAATCGGCGGCATGCGTGTCAAAGTTGCGCCAATTCCCAGTTTTATCGCTTTGTCCTTGAAAAATAAAATCCAACAGAATAATATTGTAATTAGAACCAAAATAAGGAGTCACAAGCCCCCAAGACAATGTTGATTGAGTTAAGCCGTTCAGGAATACAATCGTCTCGCTAGAAGCAGAATTACCTTGTTTTTCGTAGTAGATACTTAGATTATCGGAAGTTTTACAAAACATATTACAGAGAGTTTAAACTACTACCAGTTTTCTTGACTATTAATTCTGTTTTTTTCCCAAAATAAAGAGCCATATTTTTTTCAACATGCCCTGCAGGGAAATTAAAACAAACCGGGTATTTGTATTCCTTTACAGCGTCCCAAACAATTTCTTCAGCTGTTTTTCCGAACGGAATTGCATTGTCTTTCATGTCCGACATTCCGCCTATAATCAAGCCTTTAAGTTTTTCTAGCTTACCGCTCCTTTTTAACTGAAGCATCATTCTATCAATATGATACAATTGCTCATCGAGATCTTCAATAAAAAGAATTTTGTTCGTACAATCCAAATCATCTGTACTACCGGCTAATGCAAATAAAAGAGACAAATTGCCACCCACAATTTCTCCAATTGCCTTTCCGGGTCGGTTTAAGTTATTTGCCGGAATGTTGTATGAAACGTCTTCTCCAAAAAGCAATTGTTTTATGGAAAAGCTTGCAGTCAAGTTTTTTGTAAATTGAAATGCCATCGTACCGTGTATGCAAGCTATGTTAATTTTCGCGAGCCGACATTGGATAACTGTTGTATCACTGTATCCAACAAACCATTTCGGCTTTTTCATAAGAGGCTTAAAATTGACTGAGTCAATGATTCTTAAGGTACCATAGCCACCGCCCGCTATTAAAACTGCTTTGGCAGAAGTATGATTAATGGCCCATTGCAAATCTGAGGCGCGCTGTGCATCTGTTCCGGCAAATTGATGATGGGTACGAAATAAATTTTTACCTGTAATGACATTTAAACCCCAACTTTTCAAAATTGCAATTGCAGGCCGAATCGATTCTTTGCTTCTAGCACGGGCAGTGCCAATTATTAAAATAGTATCTCCTTCTTTGAGGAAGCGAGGCAGTAAAGACATTTATTTTTTCTTTCTTCTAGCGGATTTTGCTTTTTCTTTTGGTTTACTAAGTTTTCTTCTTCTGGAGTCAAGTATAGCTTTTTCTCTCGCTGTTTTTTTTTCATGAAAAGCGATATTATTTAAATTCTGCTTATATTTTTTGTGCAAAGGTTCGTTATCCACATGAATATGATACCAAAATTCTCCCGATTTAATGCGATAAATCTGCATTTCGGAAACACCAAATTTGTTGGCTATTTGTCTTAATGACAATTTTCTTTTAGGATCCCAGATCATTTTCTTTAATGCGATTACATTTTTTTCATTCATTACTTTTGAATGTGTACTTCTGGTAATTGCCTTTTTAGTTCGTGCTTCTATGGAGCGAGGGCTTTTCGAAGTGTGAGCACGGTGCTCCTTTAATGTAGCCCATTTAAGATTATCCACATGGTCGTTTAAATAATTGTGGTCTTTGTGAATAACGAAAATATGTTTTGAAGAAGGTTTTTTTAAAAAAGCAATCGCAACTTCTCTAAAAAGAAAAATGGCTTTATTTTTACCGTGTTGTCTCACATTGTATCGGTAGTGCCCACTTGTTGCTTTAAAAGGTCTTACATCCACCTTCCCATTGGTCATTACACCAAAACGGCCGTGATTAGAAACCACATAGGGGACTGTTGGCTTTTTACCGTGAATAAGTACTGCTTTCCAAATTTCTTTTTTGCTGCTCATGTTACGTTAATTTAAAATAGATATACTTCGAAACTGTTTTTTACCTTTACCTTTGTATAAAAGTAATAATTAATAATATATAAAGGAAAAAACGCCCGCAATATTTTGCGATAGGTAAATACCGTAAAAAGCATGGATTCAAAATTTAAAAGAACAATAGTAACAGCAGCGTTGCCTTATGCTAACGGTCCAGTTCATATTGGTCACCTTTCAGGATGCTACCTTCCTGCAGACATCTATGTTCGCTACTTAAGATCTGTAGGTCATGATGTGAAATTTGTGTGTGGTAGCGATGAACACGGCGTGCCAATAACAATCAAGGCAAAAAAGGAAAGTATCAGTCCGCAGGCAGTTGTAGACAAATATCATAAAATGATGGGGGATTCTTTTCAGAAGTTTGGAATTTCGTTTGACATTTACTCAAGAACCTCTTCAAAAACGCATCACAAAACTGCTTCCGATTTTTTCAAAACATTGTATGACAAAAACGTTTTTACTGAGCAAATCACTGAACAGTATTACGATGAAAGTGCCAAGCAGTTTCTGGCAGATCGATATATAATTGGCACTTGCCCGAGGTGTTCTAATCCTAATGCTTATGGTGATCAGTGCGAAAAGTGTGGATCTTCTTTGAGTCCAACAGATTTAATAGATCCAAAATCAACATTGTCTGGCAATAAGCCTGTTCTAAAACAAACCAAGAATTGGTTTTTACCTTTAGATAAACTTCAGCCAAAAATAAGGAAGTATCTCGAGGAGCATACAGAATGGAAACCAAATGTTTTTGGTCAGTGTAAGAGCTGGCTTGATAGTGGCGACGGGCTTCAACCGAGGGCAATGACAAGAGACCTCGACTGGGGCGTACCAGTTCCGCTTAGCGATGCTAGCGGCAAAGTGCTCTACGTTTGGTTTGACGCTCCTATAGGGTATATTTCTGCTACCAAAGAATTATTACCGGAAACCTGGGAAAACTACTGGAAGAAAAAGGACACTCGGTTGATTCATTTTATCGGCAAAGACAATATTGTTTTTCATTGCATCATTTTTCCGGCTATGCTTATGGAGCACGGTGAATTTATTTTACCAGACAATGTGCCTGCTAATGAGTTTCTAAATCTGGAAGGAGAAAAAATCTCAACTTCGCGTAACTGGGCGGTTTGGCTTCACGAGTATTTATCTGAATTTGTAGGTCAACAGGATGCGCTACGTTATACACTCTGTACGAATGCCCCTGAGGCAAAGGATAATGATTTTACTTGGAAGGATTTTCAGGCAAAAAACAACAATGAGCTGGTGGCAATTTTTGGAAACTTTATTAACAGGACCTTGGTTTTAACACATAAATATTACGAAGGGGTTGTTCCTGAGACCCACACATATTTAAAAGAAGACTTATTGGTTTTAGAAGAACTGGCTGGCGCACCCGCTAAAATTTCAAGAGCGATTGAACAGTTTAAATTTCGTGAAGCAATAAGTGAATGGATGAATGTAGCAAGAATTGGAAACAAGTACCTCGCAGAAACCGAGCCGTGGAAATTAATTAAAACAGATGAAAGCAGAGTAAAAACCATTATGAATGTGGCTTTGCAAATTTCCTGCAATCTCGCTATTCTTGCTGAACCATTTTTACCGTTTACCTCCGTTAAACTTTTTGGTTTGTTGAATATAAACCCTTTAAAGTGGCTGTCTGCCAATCAAACCAACAATTTGCCTGTGGGACACAGAATTAACAAAGATGAGCTACTTTTTTCAAAAATAGAGGATGAAGTCATTGAGCTTCAATTACAGAAACTCAGACAAAGTAAAGAAGAAAACGCAGCACCAAAAACGATAAAGGAAATAAAACCGGAAACATCATTTGACGATTTTGGAAAAATGGATATTCGAACGGCCACCATTTTGGAAGCGGAAGTAGTTCCTAAAACCGACAAGTTATTAAAGTTGACACTTGATACCGGACTCGACAAAAGAACTGTTGTGAGTGGAATAGCACTATTCTATAAACCTGAAAACATTATAGGTCAAAAAGTGTGTCTGCTTGCTAACCTAGCGCCACGCAAAATCAAAGGCATCGAAAGTCAGGGTATGATTTTAATGGCAGAAAATGCGAACGGAGAATTGTGTTTTGTTTCACCTGTTAATAGTGATTTTGAAAATGGTTCCCTTGTCAAATAGAATCATTAACGTTATTGTCTTAACACTGTTAAGCACATCGGCGGTTTTTTCTCAGAATCAGAAGGAGATAAATCAGATGGAGCTTGACCGGCAGAACAACTATGGTAAGGAGTATAAAGACAAAAAACAATTTGAGAAATTCTATAAAAGAAGAAAAATTATTGGAGCTTGGCAAATCAATCAACTAAGAGAAGGTGCTTTGGTTGTAAGATTAAAAACTAAAAGCCTGCTTATCAATTCTTTAATGAAAGCGGGGGATATTGTAGGAGCGGAGCAAGTTAAACTGGAAATGAAAGCTACTAATTTGTGCGTTATGCGTGCTTATTACCGCAATTACAATTTTAGTAAGTTGTATTTTATTTACAGTAACAGCAGTGATAGCCTGCAGAACGGTATACGAGAGAACATATTTTTGGATAGCTCCTTGGCTATTGACTCAAGAATAAAAATGCAGGAAAAATTTTATCTAATCGCTGAAACTGATAATTTGTATAATTCTTCAATCGGATTTGTTAAGGAGGACACTGCAAAATTTGTGACAGAAGGAGGTTCCCCAACTTTGACGGATTTCCCGATTGTTATTAAGAACAAATTTGGACATCAACTTAAGAGACCCTTTCCGTATTGGTCTGGAGTGCGTATTATTCCAGACAAGGCGGTTTATGAAACTCTTGTTCTAGTGGATGGCCAAAAAATCCCGTTTAATATTGGGGACATAAAAAAATTTATGCGGGATAAAGTATACTATACAATTGGCAATACAACGGCAGCTTTGTTTATTCAAAGACAATTTACTTTTAGCATGTTTTCTGTTTCAGTAGATAACCTGAATCAGAACCTTTATGATTATCTGAGAGCAAATCCAAAATATGAACAGGACAATATAAGCTCCGAAATTAAGCCTTTTCTATATTAGGACTAGCTTTTCCCAAGCAATTTAGAAATATACTTCCCTAAAATGTCAAATTCCAGATTGACTTTACTTCCTACTGTTAAGTTTTTAAAATTGCTATTTTCAAAGGTATAAGGAATAATGCACACTGAAAACTGGGAGTCACCTGACCTCACAACAGTTAAGCTAACTCCATTAACCGTTATACTTCCTTTTTCAACTGTAAAGCGATTTTTGCTTTTTTCGTAGTCAAATAAAAACTCCCAACTTCCATTCAAATTTTTAATTTCACTGCAAATACCAATAGTATCCACGTGACCTTGTACCATGTGCCCGTCAAACCGACCATTAGCAAGCATGCAACGCTCCAGATTAACAAGACTACCAAGAGTTAATTCAGCGAGTGAAGTTCTCTTTAAGGTTTCTTCTATGGCTGTAACTGTATAAAGATTGCCATTTATTTTTACAACAGTTAAGCAAACACCGTTATGTGATAAACTCTGATCAATTTTTAATTCGTGAGTAATGGAACTTGAAAAGGTAAAATGGATGTTCGAAGATTCTGCTTCGATTTTTTCAAGTTTAGCAAGCGTTTCGATAATTCCTGTAAACATTATTCTTTCAATAATTGATTAATTAAAGCCTCGGTATTGTTTTTAAAAAAAGCATATTCCTGTCCGGTTGCAGGACCGCTGAAACCTGTGTGGATCTTAATAATTTCGTGCTTTTTATTTAAAAAAAAAGTAGTAGGAAAGGCTGAAATCTTATTCACGATTGAAAAGAGTTCAGAAGCTCTATCTTTACCGGTTTGCTGGGTAATCAGGATTGGATATTTCACCGAGTATTTGTCTCTTAAGCGCGTCACTTGCTTTCTGGCTTTTTCGTACTCAGTTGTTTTTTCAAAAGCAAGAGCAATAATTTCAAGACCTTGCCTAGAATGCAGTTGGTATATTTCCGAGAGATAAGCAGTTTCATCCATACAATTTGGACACCAGCTGCCCATAATTTGAATAATAACGGCTTTGTTGTCGAATTTTTTGTCATTTAACGAAACTAAATTTCCGTTTAAATCAGGAAAAGAAAAACTTAGTTTTTGTCCTCTGTTTTTAATTGTAGTAATTTCTTCAGCATTTGTCAGGGAAAAAAGTTCGTTTTTTTTGCCAATCCAATTTTCCTGCCAACTCACGCCGCTGTAAAATTTGCCATTCACTAAATCGTCACCGTTAATCTCGGCGCTGAATAGAAACGCATGACTTCCGTCGAAACAGGATAAAAAAAGTGTTTTGCCATTTTTCATACCTTCCAAATATCGATAGTCGCCTGTTTCAGTTAAAAATGTCCCCTCTACCAAATCCGTTTGCTCTATGTGATGGAAGAGCCCAATTGCTTTAGACAGATCTCTCGAATCAGGGGAGAATGTAACTTCCCATTTCCCTTCAAAAAGAGGCTCCGCTGTTCCGGGTTCAAATAAAAAGCGTTTCGGTTCGCCATAGGTAGCCTTAAATCTTATTGTGTTAGAACTTGTTTTATAATTATTAATCCAAGTGCCCTCCAGATCATTTCCCTTTAGGACAGTTTTAAACTCCGTGTCGAACACAGGCATCTTAAAATTAACAGAATCACCCTTTATGCTAATTTCAGTTACCACAATTCTTTCGTCACCGTTTCTGATAATGATGCTGGGCTTTCTTTGCTTATACTTAACTTCAAAATTAAATGGAAGTTCTACATTGTTCCGCTCATTTAAGATTAAAACGCCTCTGTAAATTCCTTCTTTCAGTTTTTTTGAAAACATGGTAATTGACAAAAAAACGCCAACAATTATTAGTAAATAGCGCATTAGTCTTTATAACTTCTATTTACCATATTAGCAATTCTGTATAACAAGCGAGCGGCAACATTTGCATCCCAGTCTCCACCACCAAAACCAGGACTTACTTCGTTTAAATCAAAAGCAATTATTTTTCGGCCGCTGCTTACAATTTTTTCCAAAAGAAAGAGTACTTGTTCTGTTTCAAAGCCACCGGCAACAGGAGTGCCGGTATTTGGGCATAATTTTGGGTCTAATCCGTCAATATCAAAACTTAAGTAAATATTTTTGGGTAATTCAGCAATTATTCTGTTACATATCCTATCCCAACTGTCGCCCGAAAACTGAGCATATTTTATATCCCTATCAAAAAAAGTTTTGATTCTGCCTTGGCTTTTTTGAATTAAGTTCAGTTCTTCCTCACAATAATCGCGAATTCCGACTTGCACTAATTTTTCAATTTCTTTTATTTTAAGCGCATTGAACATAATAGAAGCGTGTGAAAATTCAAAACCTTCGTAAGCATTTCTCAAATCTGCATGCGCGTCAATCTGGAGAATAGTGTAGTTCCCGAATTTTTCTGAAAGCGCTTGCATAAAACCTAAAGGAGTAGAATGATCGCCTCCTAATAATCCAACTATTTTATTTTGATTTAAAAAATGAAGTGTTCGATTTTTAACCCATTGATTTAGCCATAAGCACTCGTTGGTAATTTTCTGTGAAGCCTTTTTTAATTCTTCTGAGTTTTCGTCGCCACCATTTGCAAGAGCGCCGATATACTCTTCCGCAGACGCACGTAGCAAAGTACTTTTCGTTTTTATTTCATCGTTTATTTCGTCTAGACCAATACCTTTTTTCCAGGCATCTTTCACAAAGGGATCATGAAGATCTACCTGATAACTCGCATCTAGGATGGCTCGTGGTCCGTTAACGGTACCACTCCCATAGCTAACTGTTACTTCCCATGGAACAGGAACCAAAACAGTTTCGCATTCATCTAGAGTAAACGGTAAACCAAACATTCCATCGTTTAACTGGCCGATGCCATTGGCATCAAAGTTTTTGATTTTATCTTCTTTTGTCATTTTAATTAAACAAGCATCCTTGTTTAATCCATAAATTTAGGACTTTTATTTGACAGGAATCTAAAAGTTTTTTGGGAGGCGGGGGCATTTGAATATTGCCTGGAGTACAAATAACAACATTCATTAATTCACCCAGTGCGAGGGACTTTGTATGAGTGTAAGAATCCAAATTAATACCTCCGGAACCCGGCGCGGAATGACAAGGCAAACAATTGTCACGAATAATTTTGCTTACGGTATTGGAATAGGAAATAATGGCCTTGGGAGCAACCTCACACGGTTTTGTAACTCCTGTGTTAGTAACCTGGGTAACAAGTGGAGTATCTTTTTTCGGATAACCTACAGTTTTACTACAAGAAAAGAGTATAAGGCAAAATATAAAAGTGACTATCAATTTCACCTAGCAAAACTGTGAAATATAACAGGTATTGATATTACGGAATAGTTATCACTAAGGAGACAGCCGCGAAATTATCCAATTATTTTTTTCAAGGGTGTAACTAATTCTATCATGAAGCCTGCTTTTACGGCCCTGCCAAAATTCGTAATAGTTTGCTTTTAAAACCCAACCTCCCCAGTAAGAAGGGCGGGAAACTTCTTTACCTTCAAATTGTTTTTTATAAAATTCTAATTTTTCCTCTAACTCTTTACGAGACTGAAGCAGCTCGCTTTGCTGCGAAGCCCAAGCTCCCAATTTAGATTCAAGAGGCCTGCTATTAAAATAGGAATCACTTGTTATAGTATTGCAGGGAACAACAACCCCTTCAATTCTAATTTGCCGTTCCAACTCGGGCCAAAAAAAATTGATACATGCGTTGGGATTCTGATTTAAGTGTTTACCTTTTTTAGACGAGTAATTGCCATAAAAAACAAAACAATTTTTATCGAATTCCCGCAAATAAACAATGCGTGATGATGGTTTATTTTTTTCTGAAACTGTGCTCAGAGTCATAGCTTGCACTTCGGGAATCATGGCCTTTATAGCCTCTTGTAACCAGTTCTCAAATTGCAAGGCAGGATTTTCCTGGACATCTGATTCGTTTAATGTACCTTTGGTAAAATCCTCTCTCAAACTATTAATGTGATTTCTTAAATCGTCCACTATGTAAAGATACGAATGATTAGGAATTGAGAAAACAGGAAGTGTTGAACTAAACTTATGACCAAAGAAAGTAAATAACTAAAAAATTAAGTTTCTCTTACTCGCAAGATCGTTCGGTTCTATAGATTGTATTTGTACGATTTCGGGGATTGATTTTATGGCATCAATTATCTTGTATTGGAAGGTGTGCAAATTTTCTCCTTTCAAAATCAGAAAATAATCTGTTTTAGGTAGTTCCTTTATCAGTTTTACACTTTCGTCCACTTCGAAGCCGGCAAATAAATCATCTTTGACGGCACTATTCACATGAGGTTCTTCAAAGTTACTGGTGTTTGGAATGAAAAAATACTCGAGACTCAATTCCGAGTCAACAAATCGAAAAAGGGAAAATTTAAATAAGCGCCCATCCTTTAGGCTAAAAGGAATATAATCACTCAAAAATAAACTAATCCCGAGAGTATCATCAATTTTGCCCGCTAAAAAATACTGGTTTTCAGGAGAAGTTATGCCTATTAAAACAAAATCAAAGTCTTCGTTGCTGGTATTTAAAATATGTTTAACCAAGTTCTTTACTTAATTCTTCTAATGTTAATTGGGCAGCTTTTTGCTCCGCTATGCGTTTACTAAAGTTCTCAAATTGAATATAGGGTTTATTATCGACAAACACTTGCATAACATATAATTTATTGGCTCCCTGAGTTTCTTCCGAAATTAATTTGTATTCGAGCGTTAATTTCTTTTTTTGACAAAAAATTTGCAACTGACTTTTATAGTCTACATTTGTATTTACAAGATTATCCACATCCAGATGTACTTTCACTATTTTCGAAATAACAAATTTTTTGGTTTTAACATAACCCATATCCAAATATACTGCTCCAATAAAAGCTTCAAATGCATCTCCATATGCGCTTGATTTTGTTTTTTCATCTTTGGTTAGACTAGCCCTTAGAAAATCATTGAACCCAAATTTTAAAGCCAATTCTTTTAATTTCTGACCGTTGACAATGCGGCTTCTTAATTGCGTTAAAAAACCTTCATCTTTAAAAGGGTAAATCTGGAAAAGATAGTCTGCAATGATGGCACCTAAAATGGCATCTCCAAGAAACTCTAAACGTTCGTTATTTATTTTGGCACCACTTTTTTTAGCAGAAGCACTACTATGAAAAAAGGCTTGTTGATATAGGGAAACGTTTTTTGGAAAGTATCCAGTTGTAATTTTTACCCAGTTTTTAAAATCCTTATCGTTTTTTGTGCTTTTATTTCCAAGTAGCGATAATAATTTTTTTAATGCCAAGATTTAGGGATTGAATTTTTTGACAACGATGGCGGCATTGTGCCCCCCAAAACCAAAAGTATTACTGATGGCAATATTTACATTTCGGCTTTGCATTTTATTTAAGGTCAGATTTAATTTTGGGTTAATATCGGGGTCTGCCGTTGTATGATTAATAGTTGGCGGAATAATGTTGTTTTTTACTGCTAAAATGGTAGCTATACCTTCTATAGCACCAGCGGCACCTAATAAGTGACCGGTCATACTTTTTGTAGAGCTAATATTGAGATTAAAAGCGTGGTCACCAAACACATTAATAATTGCTTTTAACTCTGCTGTATCACCAAGCGGCGTACTCGTGCCGTGCGTATTAATATAGTCCACGTCTGTGGTAGAAATTTCAGCGTCTTTTAATGCGCGGTTCATAACTAGAGTTGCGCCCAAGCCGTCGGGGTGTGGTGCGGTAATATGATGGGCATCTGCACTCATGCCGCCACCAATGATTTCGGCATATATTTTAGCGCCACGAGCTAGCGCATGTTCCATTTCTTCAAGAATAATAGCCCCACTTCCCTCACCCAATACAAAACCGTCACGGTCTTTGTCGTAAGGGCGCGATGCCCTTGCAGGCTCTTCATTTCTTGTACTCATGGCCTGACAAGCATTGAATCCGCCCATCCCACTTTCATTAATCGCAGCTTCACTCCCGCCGGTAACGATTGCAATTGCTTTTCCAAGCCTTATATAGTTGAAAGCATCAATCAAGGCATTTGTAGAAGATGCGCAAGCAGAAACTGTTGTGAAATTTGGCCCTCTGAAGCCGAAGCGCATAGAAATGTGCCCGCTGCAAATATCAGCGATCATTTTTGGAATGAAAAAAGGATTGAACCGGGGGGTGCCATCTCCTTTAGCAAAGGCAAACGTTTCAGTTTGAAATGTATCAAGACCTCCAATACCGCTACCCCATATGACGCCAACCTCATTTTTGTCAATCGTCTCGTCCGTCAAGCCACTATCGGCAACGGCTTGCACACTACTGGCAATACCGTACCACGAATACGCATCGAGTTTTCGCGCCTCTTTTTTGTCAAAATAATGTTCAACATCAAAACCTTTTACCTCACATGCAAAGCGGGTTTTAAATTTTGAAGCATCAAAACGTTTAATAAGGGCAGCACCACTTACCCCGTTAATTAGGTTGTTCCAATAGTCGTTTACACTACTGCCCAATGGGGTAACAGCACCCAGTCCGGTTACTACTACACGTTTTAAATGCATAAGAAAAATTATTTTGTGGCGTGCTCTGTTATGTATTTGATAGCATC
>CALMND010000430.1 GCA_937868565.1 uncultured Bacteroidota bacterium
ATAAATTTGTTGTTTACGACGAAAATACAAAAGACAGCGTTTGGTGGGGAGATGTGAACAACCGTTTTGAATCAGATAAATTTGACAGCCTCCATAACCGCATGTTGGCCTATTTAGGTGGCAAAGAAGTTTGGGTACGAGACGCTTATGCTTGTGCTGATCCGACATACAGAATCAATATTCGTGTAATAAATGAATATCCCTGGAGTAATTTATTTGCTTACAATTTATTCCTTCGCCCCACACAGGACGAAATTAAAAACTTTAAACACGATTGGGTAATCATTAATGCGCCCGGCTTTAAAGCCGAGCCTAAAATTGACGGGACCCGTCAACACAATTTTGCCATTATAAATTTTACTAAAAAGACAATTTTAATTGGTGGTACAGGTTATACAAAAAAAAATAAAAAATCAATTTTTGCTGTGCTGAATTATATTTTACCACACGAGAAAAAGGTACTAAGCATGCACTGTTCTGCCAACATTGGTAAGGGCGGCGATACCGCAATTTTCTTCGGACTTTCAGGTACCGGAAAAACAACTTTGAGTGCTGACCCTAACCGTAAACTTATTGGTGACGATGAACATGGTTGGAGTGATAAAGGGGTGTTTAATTTTGAAGGAGGTTGTTACGCAAAATGCGTGGACTTAACCGCAGAAAAAGAACCACAAATTTTCAATGCCATTCGTTTTGGTTCTTTGTTGGAAAACATTGCTTGTTATGAAGGCACTACAACCGTTGACTATGCCAACATTAGCCGCACAGAAAACACACGTGTAAGTTATCCTGCCAATTTTATTGATAATGCTGTAACTCCTGCGGTGGGGGATATGCCAAAAAATATTTTCTTTTTAACCTGCGATGCCTTTGGTGTTTTACCTCCCATTAGTAAGTTAACGCCGGGTCAGGCCATGTACAATTTTATCAGTGGTTATACAGCAAAAGTGGCCGGAACCGAGATGGGAATTACAGAGCCTACCACAACATTCTCAGCATGCTTTGGCAAGGCTTTCCTTCCTTTGCATCCTACAAAATATGCAGAATTGTTGGGCGATAAATTAAAGAAACACAAAGTAAATGTGTGGTTACTCAACACTGGTTGGGTAGGGGGTTCTTACGGAACAGGAAGCCGTATTAAATTATCTTACACCCGCGCTTTGATTACAGCGGCTTTAACGGGAAAATTAGATACGGTAGAATACGGCAAAACCAATTTCTTTTCTTTGTCCTATCCAAAAGCTTGTGATGGCGTACCAACTGAATTGATGGATCCACGTAATAGTTGGAAAGATAAAAATGCCTACGACGAGAAAGCGAAAAACTTAGCGGAGCAATTCATTAAGAATTTTAGCCAGTATGCTTCCGCCGCCAACGAAGAAATTCTGGCGGCTGCACCTAAGGTGGAGTTAACTGTTTAACTTTCGCCAATAAGTCGTTTTTTCTTAGTACTGAGTTTACAAAACACAGGTGAGGTGATTTATTATGTGGGCGTAATTCTTCTCACATCATTTCAATTCGCTTCGTTAGTATTCTATTAAGGAAAATGGTGTGCAGATAATATAGATTGCAATTATGATATTTGAGACGGAAAGATTGTATGCGAGAAGGCTGGAGAAAAATGACAAAGTTGAATTTTTTGAGTTAACAAGCAAT
>CALMND010000431.1 GCA_937868565.1 uncultured Bacteroidota bacterium
ATTTTTGGTCCATTTTATGCGAGCGGTTTTAAAACCATTTCTAAAAAAGCTCGCGAATTGCATATTCCCATTGTATCTCCTATTACACAGCAAAATAAAATTCTTTATAACAATATTTATATTTCTAAAACTAATCCCTCTCAATTCACACTTTTAGAAAGTCTTGCAGATTATTGTATAGATTCTCTTAAACAATCGAATTCACATGTGATTATTGCTTCTTTTGAAAAGGATAAGAAGGGAAATCAATTTGTGAATGCTTTTAGAAAATACTACAACGAAAAACAAAAAAGTCTCGGTAAGTCTATTAAAGATACAATTAGTCTTGTTAAAGGTATTGAAGGAGTTAAACGTTCTTATGTTGCTAACGCAAAAAATGTCGTTATAATTTTAAGTAATAGCCAGGTTGAAGTGGTTGATTTTATTACACAGTTGGCTGTATTCTCGGATAAAAAGGACGTGGTATTGTTTGGGTGGCAGTCAATTAGTGAAATGGAAGTGCTTGATCAAGCCTACCTCAATAACTTAAGTTTTACCTTTCCACATCAATATAACTTAACTAATGTTATCAGTTATACTCCTCTTATAGATTCATATAGATTGCAACAGGAAACGTCAAGCCCCTCAGAATATTTTTTCATTGGCTTTGATATTTCTTTTTATTATCTCAAAAATTTGAGGGAGCTAGGACCAGACTTCATTCATACCTTAAACACTCTGCCATTTGAGACTAATTACATGCGTTTTAAATATGCCCGCCCCGATAATATTACTGGCTATGATAATCGCGGTGTATATATTTTTAGGTATCAGGATTATAAATTAGTAAAAACTGGATGGAAATAACCAAAGAAGAGATTTCATCCTGGCTCAAAAAATTGCAGGATGAAATATGTTTGGCACTAGAGTTAGCAGACGGTAAGTCTAGATTTGAAGAGGAAAACTGGACGAGAGAAGAAGGTGGTGGTGGAAGGACCAGAATCATTAAGGACGGTTCGGTATTTGAAAAAGGTGGAGTACTTTTTAGCGAAGTTCACGGAGAGACTCCCGAATTCCTTTATAGAGAAAAGACACACACCGGAGCAGGAATTGACGAAAAAGAAAAAAATTCTACCTTCTTCGCCACCGGAGTATCGATAGTCATTCACCCTCAAAGCCCGTTAGTTCCGATTATCCATATGAATGTTAGATATTTTGAGATGAGCACCGGCACCAAATGGCTAGGCGGGGGTATTGATTTAACCCCACACTATATTTTTAAGGAAGATGCTCAGTTTTTTCATTCCGAACTAAAAAGAATAAGTGATAAACATCACCCCGATTATTATACAAAATTTAAAAAGTGGGCCGACGATTATTTTTTTATCAATCATAGAAACGAGACACGTGGTATTGGTGGAATATTTTTTGACAGATTAAATTATTCTGCTGAAATGAGTTTCGAAAAAAATCTGGCCTACTGGAAAGATGTTGGTCAGATTTTTGCCCCAACTTATTGTGAACTTGTTTTAAGAAATAAAAATAAGAGTTATACGGAACAAAATAAAAAGTGGCAATTGCTAAGGCGAGGTCGATATGTTGAATTCAATTTAGTCTATGATAAGGGAACTAAATTTGGCCTAGAAACGAATGGAAGAACAGAATCTATTTTAATGAGTTTGCCGAAGTTTGTTAGTTGGGAGTATAATTTTAAACCGGAAGAAAATTCTGAGGAAGAAAAAACTCTCGCCTTATTGAAAAAGGGAATTCAATGGGCATAAAATCCCTATTTCCTAAACTTAAAAATAATCAACATCATAAATATTACAGGCAAAGAGCTTAAAAACATCCCAAAATAGCCTTTCGGGAATTTCTCTTCATCAAAGTCGTATTTTGAATTTAAAAAAATGTTAACCCCCGCTAGAATGAATCCAACTATTGACAACATGACACCATACTTAATCAGCCAGACTCTATAAATACAAAGTGATGCGGCAATGCCAACTATGATTGACAAATACCCAGTTAGTAAATAAACTCGTTTATTACTCATTATTCAGCGTAATAGGTCATTAAACGCCTGCGGAGTTTACTGGCATAGGTTTGTGATTGCCAATCCGTATGATTATTGGTTGAGTTAATGCACTTACCAAATTGTTTCATTCGGTATTTCATTTCTTCACTTAATAAATTAAATAATTCTATTGCTTCATCAAAATCTGAAGCATTATCTTTGATTCGGCCAAAGTGATCTTCCATACTCTCTTCAACCACTGTTTGAGGTTTTCTTCCTTTACGCAAAGCCATCAGATATCTGTCTCGCACGATAAACGCTTCTGCACTAGAATTAAGAAAACGCTCCTTAATTTCCGGAGGTAAATCGTAGTCATTAACCAACTCATAGTCCCACTCGTCTTTATACCTTTGCTCCAAATACATGTGTGGTGCAGCAAACACATGATTCCAGTCAATCGGGTACTGCCAGAGGTTAAAACGACGGGAATTGTTTCCTAAGTCAATAATGTTGAATTTCTTCTTACTGGGCAAAACCCTACTTCCCCGCCCTATCATTTGATGATATAAGGTTAATGACTTGGTAGCACGATTCAGAAAAATGGTTTCCACTTCCGGCTCATCAAAACCAGTAGTTAAAATACTAACCGAGGTTAGGATGCCATCTTTTGTTTTTCTAAACCAATCAAGAGTGTCAAATCTTTCTTTATCACTGAAAGTGCTATCCAGATGTTTAATTGGATAACCCTTTGCTTTAAATGTTTCATAAACAGCCCTACTGGTAAGTATACCGGCGTTAAATATGAGGGTCTTTTTTCCTTTTGCAATTTCCTCGTAAGCCTCAATTAACTTGCCCTGCATAATAGCTTGGGTATAAAGCATCTCATGAGAACCAACGGTAAATTCGCCATTGTTACCAACACGCAAAGAGCTTAAGTTAACGTCATAAGAAAAAGTCTGGCCCTCGCACAAATATCCTTGTTCAATCAAGTTAGAAATACTCTCTCCAACAATTAATTCATTATAAGTTTGATACAACGGCAGTTTTTTGTTACTACTTAAAGGGGTTGCGGTAACACCTAAAATGTTAACATCATTAAAATAATGGAAAATTTTTCGGAATGAGTTGTTGTGCGCCTCATCCACAATAACCAAGCCAATGTCTTCCAAAAACTGATCGTTTTCCTGCAAACGATTATTAAGTGTTTCAACCAAAGCAATAAAGCTGCTATAATGACTTTGTTGCGGAAGTTGTTTTACCTCACTCGTAATTACTTTATTGGCAATCCCCGCTTCGGTAAGCACATCTGCGGTTTGCTTTCCAAGCTCAATTCGGTGTGTTAGAATTAACACTTTACGCCCATACTTACCAATGTATCTTTTAGCTATTTCGCTAAAAATTATCGTTTTTCCGCCACCTGTAGGCAACTGAAACAACAAATTTGCATTTGGCGGAAGTTCCATCAACCGACTAAAAATTTTGTTTACGGCTTGTTCCTGATAAGGGTATAATTTGCGAGATTCCGTGGCTTCAACAATTTCTTCCATATAAAAAAAGGCAACTTGCAAATATACTGCTAAAGGAGGCAATTCATAAAAAAAATATCAAATAAATTCTTAAGATTTAAACATTCATAAAATACTTTTCGTTAAAAATTGCAATAATGGTATCTTAGTGGCTTATGCCAAATAAAATCAGGTTTCTTTTGTTAAGTGTGTTTTCCTCTTTTATACTTTCGGCGGCCT
>CALMND010000432.1 GCA_937868565.1 uncultured Bacteroidota bacterium
CCATATAATTAATTAATATTGGTAAATAATTTGGTAAACTATTAGAATGTCTTATTCAAAAAAACATATTGAGTTAAAAATAAAACCGGTCTTTTTTCTTGCCTTCCTTACCATAATTCTGATAAATTCATGTAATAAACCTTTAAGCTTTAAATGGGTTTATTACGACGAAACGGTTTGTGCGGATAAATGGACCAATACTAATAATAATGAGGTATTAAAGGAGAGGGTAGTTGATTATCTTAAAAGCAAAAGCGTAAAAGTTTACGAGATTGAAATTTTTTTGGATAGGGTACCTGAAAATTGTGCAGCTTGTGAATGTAAAACTGGCCGCCGTTTTAAGTGTAAAATTGGAAAGAAAGACTTGGATGATGTGAAAGCTCAAGGTTTTTATGAGTAGTTTATTAGACTGTCTGATTTATGGAAATCTAATTAACGGTATAAAGTTACGCGCCCCTTCAACTCTTTTGTTTCACCGTTAGCAGCCGACACACTTAAACTCCAATTATACACATCAGTCTGACAAGCTTTTTCCTGATAGTTGCCGTCCCATCCTTCTAGTGGCTCCAGGGTTTCAAAAAGTTTTTTACCCCATCGATCAAAAACACTTAGATTATATTTTTTCGCCCCCCTTACGGCCGGTAGAAAAAGATCATTCAGATTATCGCCATTCGGAGTAAATACATTTGGTACATAAACATTAAAATCGGGCTCAATTTTAATGTACTTTATAATACTGTCCCAACAACCCCACTCGTTTTTAACAATCATAGCAACAGGATAAGTTCCTGCGTCTCGAAACGTATAACTTGGATTTTTTTGTTTAGAGGTATATCCGTTATTGTCAATAAAAAACCAGTTCCAATTGCCTTGTTGTGCACCTAAAGTTTTGTTAGTGAAGATTACTTCATCAATATTTTCGATAGGTTTTTCAGGGGTATGTGTAAAGTCCGCAGTGGGCACAGGCAAACCGTTTACAGATAGAGAAACAGTGTTCACGCAATTGCTTATCGTATCAGTTAAATACCCTGCCAAAACGTATTTTGAAGGATTATTGAAACAGTACGAAAAATTATTTGCAGCAAATGTTTTATTTTCCAGATACCAAACACTTGTTATGTTTTTTGAAGTAGAATAAAAACTAAAATCGGCGCAGAAAGGAATACATGCCTCCGTTTTCGATGCATGGAGACCGCCTTGTGGCAGTTCATAAATAGAAATGTCGGTGGTGATTCCCCCCGCGCAGCCTAAAGAATCAATGGCGGTAAGCGTGTATGTTCCTGAATAACCAAAATTATTTACCGCAAAGCTTACCCTTTTTCCGTTAAGAAAAATGTTTCCGGGAAAAGCCCAGAAGTAATAATTTCCGCCATCTCCGGTTAAGGTCAGCGTTGAATTGAGGCATACTTTGTTGTTGGGTGAAACTGAAAGTGAAGGCTTGGGCGGTGGCGTAGTACTCACGCTTGCCGAAGCGGAAGCGCTGCACGAATTTGCACCAAATCCGATTACACTGTAAGTTGCGACTAGAGAATTTGTGTTTTTTGGAATTACCAAAGCTTGTGAAGTGGATAAGAAACCCGAGGATCCAAACCAAATGTAATTAGCGGCACCTAAAGCAGTTAACGTAGCACTTTGGTTTAGGCAAACAGTAACATTTGAAACAGTGACTATCGGATTAGTGAGTACTAGTACGCTAACTGTGGCATTGATCTTACAGGTGTTGGCATCCGCAACAGAAATCGAATAAACACCTGAATGAACCGGGGAGACACTGGAAATAGTTGCTGCTGCCGTTTGATTGAAAAATCCATTAGGCCCGAGCCAAAAGTAACTGCTCATGATGTTCGGGTTGGTTATTACAGTTAGGTTTAATGATTTGCCCTCACAAACTGTTGAACTTGAAATTGCGGTGGCAGTTGGTAAAGGAAAAACGACGATCGTTTTTGTTGTAAAAGTTACACATGGCCCAAGAGTTATTGTTAGCGTGTATGTTCCTCCATCAGGTAAGCTTAAATTAGTGAGGGTGGCACTTTGTGAAAACGAGTTGAATGCGTTTGGCCCAGTCCATGTATATGTATTGCCGCCACTACCGTTTAAAATCAAATTATCGCCAACACATTTCTGTCCGCCATTAGAAATTATAATAGGCTGGGGTGTATTGGTTATAGCAACATTTACGACAGTAGCATTAGAACATCCTTGTGCACTCGTGACTTTAACAGTATAGTTGCCCGAAGAGGCAAGAGAAGGACTAGCTATAGTCGTGTTTTGCGCAACGGATGTAAAAGAGGGGCCGGTCCAAAGAAAAGAAATAGCTCCACTAGAGTTGGAAATTAAATTTAGCGGCTGATTTATGCAGACACTGCCACCACTGGCGGAAAGTGTGGGATTAGGGTTCACGACAATACTTCCACTTGAGGTTGCTGTGCAAGCATTTGCGGCAGTTACAGTTACGTTATAAACTCCGGCATTAGCAAGCGTAATCGGATTAATTGAAATGCTAGCGGTATTAGCTGTGAAACTTTGGGGGCCTGCCCAAAAGTACGAAATCCCACCACCTCCGTATAAGGAAACCGACTGCGCCTGACAAACCGTTCCGCTGCCTGTTACAGTAACGTTAGGTAAAGACTTGACGACTATGGCAGCATTAGCAGTGGCGCTGCAGCCAGCAGTGGATCCAATAACGGTATAGGACGTTGTAGTTAAAGGGCTTGCACTTAGACTTGCATTGTTTGTATTGTTACTCCAAGTATAATTAACCGCTCCAGAAACATTGAGGGTACCGGTCTCCAAAGGACAAATAGAGGTGTTAGCAATACTTAAAGTTGGGTTGCCAATATAATTGACCGAGGTAGTTTGAGTTATTGAGCAGCTATAGCTGTCTTTACTTGTTACGGTAAAAACAAAGACCCCAGATGTGTTTTTATTCACGACGTTAGAACTTGTCGGGGGACCAAGAGCCCAGTTGTATGTAAATCCTGGAGTTCCGCCCGAGGTTGTTGCATTCAAAGTAATATTTGTCGCAGCGCAAGCCGTTGACGAACTTGCTGCAATATTTAAAGTGAGGCCAGGTGGTTGAGTAATTGTAAAAGATTGTGTGTAGGTGCAACCGGATAAAAGATCCGTGACAAATAAACTATAATTGCCGGCTCCCAGCCCAATTGCAAAAGAATTGGTTTGTGTACCGACTCCTCCTGTCCATAGATAACTTTGATTACCTGAACCACCTTGGATATTTGTAACATTTGCCGTAGCTGTTACTGCGCCATTGCATGCCACACTGTTGCTAGCAGAAAAAGTAGCTGTAAGAGGCGCCGGGGGTGTTAGATTGGTAGTTGCAGTGAAAACGCAATTTAGTCCTAAATCTTTTACAAGTATTGAATACGTACCAGGAGTTAAGTTGGTTGCAACTGAGTTTGTTTGTCCGCTGGGAATCCAAGTGTAAGAGTAGGGGCCGATGCCTCCGTTGGCCACAACAGTAGCGGAGCCAAAGCTGGCGCAGCTAATGGAGGTTGTTGTTACAGAAAGCGACGGACCCGTTATGTTTACCGGTACTTTTATAGTGTCACTTCCTCCGCCACAGCTATAATAGACAATGATTTGAGCTGTGTAAGTTCCAAGTAACGAATAATAATGCGTAGGGTTAGTCAGAGTTGAAGTATTAGCCAAGCCTGATAAAGGGTCGCCAAAGTTCCAAAGAAGGTTTGTTACGGAGTAGCCAGCAGCTGGGCAGTATACGCTAGGCGAAGGCGGGGCAGTAAAAGATGCTGTTTGGCAGCCAGTTAATGCATTCACCTGGTAGGTAAAGGAAGGAGGTGCAAGATGCTGATTTAAAAAGCCACTAGCAAAACTTGGTATGCTCACATTTGAGGTTTTAGGACTTACGGATTGTCCTAAATCCTGATAATTGCAAGCCACTCCCTGTTGATTTGGATTGTTTATCGTACCAATAATTTGTTGACCCACACGGGATACGTAAATTTTTCCATTCGCGGCCAATTGCATGGCATAAATAGCTATGCCTTGAATACTCACCAACGAAGCCACAATTGCTGTTGCGGAGGCCGCACACAGATCCCATTGATAAATATCGCTCGCGCCAGCCGCATAAAATTTCGACCCGTCCGGTGAAAATTCGCAACCATAGGCTGTTCCAGCACCCGTTAAACTTACCATATTAGATACAACTCCGGTGGTATTATCAAAGTCAAAAAGTTCTGTCGGGGCGGCGCCTGAATACATGGTAGCTCCTAATTTTTTTCCGTTCTGTGAGATTTTAAGCCAGCCCTGATAACCTGACACACCACTGTAATTACTTCCCGCAGAGGAAAGGACTGCAACCGTATTGAGACCTGCGGAAGTTAAGAGGTAAGATCGGAAGTTTGTTGAATTCCAATCATGTGTAACAATCCAGTAATCCACGCCATTACAGTGTTTAACCCCAGTTAGTTTTTCGGTGCATTGTGCCGGTGCTACTAGGGTTGAATTTTTAATGGTGACAGATCCAATGCCAGCGGCAAGACTCATATCGATAATAGAGTAATTTAGCCCTCCTGTGCCGGAACCTTGTGTAATAACGTAGTAAATTGTAGCATTCCCTGGCTGCTTTAGAATTAATGATGATTGGCTGCACGTGCTGTTACCTAATACGCCACTACCATTTGCCATAACTGTGTGTACTTGATTATATATTGTTGCTCCATCGGTGTAAAATAAAATATTTCCAGCAGCGTCGGCTATACTCGCGCAACCTTCTACAGCCGTCATCGTACTATTGGTGAGGGCAGTTGGTGGTGAGGTCATAAAATCTAGACCTGCCTGCACCCCGAAACACCATTTCTTCGTTTCATTCTGTGATTTCAAAATTGAAATCATAAGAAAAAAGTAAAAAAGCAAACTATTTATGTGTTTCTTATTGAGCAAATTTTTTATTTACCTGTAAGTGAAATTAATAACTCACTAAGGTAATAATAATTATAGGCATTTCTACTTAACTTGTAATAGCCACAAAGCTGATTTGTGACTTGGCTATTTAAAACATCAAGGAATGGTAGGAGTTATAAATCGCTTAATTTGACAAAGCAATAATTTTTTCGCGTAATAGATTTTTTTCTTGATCCGACTGCGTTAACGAAATGGCCTTTTGAAAAAAAGTTTTTGCTTGGTCTATTTCCAGTAATTTTGAATGGATTTCGCCTTGCAAACAATGATATATATTAAAGGTCTCCAATTTATTTTTATTTGAGATGTTTTGAAGAGCCAATAGAGCTCTTTTCGCTCCAAACAAGTGTAAAATAACAACTGCTTTGTTCATTTCGGCGATGGGAGATGGAGCGATTTCACAAAGCCATTCATATAGCTCTAAAATTCGTTTCCAGTTTGTTTTTTCAAAGCTCGTGGCAACACAGTGTTCGAAGGCAATAGCAGCTTCAATATGATAAGAACTGATTCTGTCGCCAAACGCAGCCTTGTTCATATATTCATTTCCTTCTGAAATTAAATGATGGTTCCATTTAGTTCTATCTTGCAAAGGCAAAAGAACTATTTCACCTTCAGGGGTTAATCTACTATCACTTCTCGAGGCATGAAAGCACATCAGAGCCATAAGCGCATACGTTTCAGGTAGCTGAGTGTTTTTATTTTCCGTTAATAATCTACAAAGCAGAATAGCTTCACTAATTAGGTCTTGCCGAATAAGTTCATTGGAATGTGTAGAATTATAGCCTTCGTTAAACAGAAGGTAAATGGAATTTAAAACAGCACTATTCCTAATTGATATTTCCTTTGATGAAGGAATTTCTAATTTGATTTTTTTCTGCCTGAAAAATTCTTTGGTACGGTATAGTCTTTTTGATACGGTGTCATCTGAAGTAAGGAAGGCTTTAGCAATTTCGGCAGTACTGAAGCCACACAGCGTTTTTAATATGAGTGTAATTTGATTCTCCTCTGATATATCAGGATGGCAACATGCAAACATCATTCGCAACAAGTCGTCTTGTATAACTTCCTCTTTCCATAAATTCTCCATAGCAGGGGCAAGTGTGTATTCTGATTTGAGTAGTAGTCGTTCGTCGTCACCAAAGTTATATTGAACAGAGTGTTTGTTTCTGCGGATAACGTCGATAGCTTTGTTTTTTGCGACGCGGAAAAGCCAGCCCGATGGATTATCCGGTATCCCTTTCAATTTCCATACCTGAAGAGCGTCGATAAAGGTTTGCTGAACAACATCTTCAGCGGTTTCTAAATTTTCAGTTCCAAAAATTTTAGTTAAAACAGAAACCATTTTTCCAGCTTCGTGCCTGAAAAGATGGTCAGCCAAGCCTGTTATTTTTGTCGCTTTTAATTCCAACTATTTACAGTTTAACACGGTCTTATTTCATCTTATAGACTTTTACTTTTAACCCAGCTGCGTATGCGTAACTTTTTTCAATGTACTTTTTCATTTTTTTTGCGTCAGCAAATAACTTGTCAGGTACCAGTACGTATTCTTTTAAAACGGTTCCGTAAGATTCGCATAACCTAGTTTTATGTTTATCGATGAAAGTAACTCTTTCTTTTTCGGCCAAGCGTAGCCCCATGTCCCCGTCCTTATCCAAAAAAGAAAACATATTTCCATTAACTGATATATAGGGCATGGTAGCACCTTTTCTTTCACATCCATCTATAAAGGCTATTATTTTGTCATATTGGCTAAGTTTATTTAGATGGGTGTACTTTTCAGTTTTTGCCATGTTTAACGCTTGAATTATGAAGCAGTGTTACAGAATAATTTAAGCAAATTAAACGGAACTTGAATGAAATGCTGCTGATTAAATCACTTGTATTTACATTTTTAATTCTCTGATTTCTCTAACTTCTACAATGCCATCTTCAAAGATTAGAATTGGACAACCTTTTGAAATTTCAACAGCTTCATCATACGAGCTGGCTTTACAGGCAAGATACCCTCCAACCATCTCTTTGCCCTCCATAAATGGGCCGTCGGTTATTACTTTTTTTGTTCCCTTTAAAACTTTACCGGTTGAAAAAAGTGGTTGCGCTCCAATTAGTTTACCTTGTTCTTGTAATCCACCCATCCATTTCATCCACAATTGCATATGTTCCTGCATTTTTTCCGGTGAACCACCTTCCATCGTTGAAGGATCTCCACCTCTGAATAACAATAAGTATTCTGCCATTTAGATTTATTTTTAATTGATAAATAATTTATTTGTTTGAATGAAGTCCAATTGTATTTCCCTCTGTGTCGGTAATGAAGGCCATAAAGCCATTTGGTCCAAGACTTGTTTTTGGCATTGTAATTTTGCCTCCCGCTTTTTCGACTTTAGATAGTGCTTTCTTTAAATCAGGATTCCCGTTGAGGTAAATTTTAACGCCAGATTTGCTTGGTTTGTGCGTTTTACTTTCACAGAGGCCTCCCGACAATTTTCCACTTTTGGGTTCATAGGGAAAGAAAGCCATTTTCATCCCCATCATTTCCGTTTCTTGCATTTTAATTCCGAAAACTGTTTCGTAGAATTTTTTTGCGCGTTTGATGTCCTTTGCCGGAATTTCAAACCAATTGAGTGCATTTTCTTTTGATGTCATAAGATTGATCTTTTGTGGATTAACTAATACTTCATAGCTTCTTTCGTATGATATTTTTTTAAGAAAGCAATTTGGCCAATATCATAACTTTCGTGTTGAGTTAAGAAGGCAATAGTGCCACCAAAAGAGTTATCGCCAATTGGGCTTTTCAAGGGACAGTCGGCCGCTAAATGCTCTTCGGTTACCGATTCTAAAGCTTCTTTCAAAAGAGCAGATGCTTTGTTCCATTCATTTCTTACTTCCTCCATGCTTGGATATTTATCTGCATCATTAAATGGACGAAAGTTTTCGAACATTCCCTCATATGGATTTTTCGCAACGGGTTTTCCGAGCATTGCACATGTATTATAACGTGCCCAAACGGTGTGAGTAGCCATCCATTTAAGCGGGTTATTATGATCGCTAATTCTGTGATTTGCTTGTTCATCGGTAACACCTGCTAAGGCGTTAATGAAAAGTCTACTGTTCATGTTTAACATGATTGCTGATTGATAAATTGATTTTGCCATGGTTTTATTTTTATTGTTAGTTTTTGATTTATATCGTAATGACGAATAGACTTTTTAATTTTGGACACGACTTTTAATAATTGCCTAATTTAACGGTAATATTTAAGCTTAGGTAATAAAGTTGGTTCGTTGAAAAGAGACCTGAGTTATAGGTTCTTCTGATGTTTAACAGCTTATGGCTAATTAAATTGGGTTCCTTTCGCCGAGGATACTTCATTCATGCCAGATAGGTAATTGAAGTATTAATGTAAGACATCTCAAGCAAAGACAATGACGTGTGATTCAAGCGGTTCGCCGGAGAAATAATTCAAATCAAATTCAGGTTTTAACCATGGAGTAACCATGCTTTCAAGTTTTTAGAGGCGCAAGTTCATATATCTTTCGGAGTTTATTAGCCAAGACATAAGTTTGCGTGATTTTCAAACTCGAATTATATAGTTGCTGTGTGAGTTTAACTTATAAAATTTAAAAAAAGGTTCCGAAGAACCTTTTAAAAACCACTAATAAAGTTGCATTTAGTCAATAATAACAACTAAATACTTGGAAGCACCCCAAAATTCTTTTACATCAATGATTTCAAGCTTTTCGATTGGCTTTTCACCAACTAACTTATAGGAACTACTAGGATGTGTGGTTAGTATTTTCACTTTCTTAGCTCCCAAATTAATAGAGGTTGTCTCCTGAATGTTTATTTTAGTAAAATACTCCTTATTAAAGTCATTGCTAACCTTTGTAGTCTTTCCGATACCAATAAAACCACCCTCTTTCGAAATAACCTTTTTTTCTTTTAATTCCTTTGAAGTACCAACGGCGTAATAAGCAGTGTTAAGTGCGTCGGTCTTTTCATTGCTCTCAGCTTCAACAGCTTTATAATTTGTTGCAAGGCTAGATAATTCAATATCCAAACTCTGAATTTGGTTTTTTAAATCATCAATCTCCACATCTTTTAAATTAAGCGCATTTTGTAAGTTGGCAATCATTTTTTCCATGCCCTCCAATTTTAAGTTACTATCTTTTAATTTTTTTGTTAATGACCCAATACGATTTTTATTTTTAGCCATCAGGTCATAAATAGCTTGAATATCTTCCTTTATCTGCCCTTCTTTGCTTTTTACATCTGCTTTGGTATGGACACTTCCAACTAATTTTTCTTTTTCTTTGATAGCAT
>CALMND010000433.1 GCA_937868565.1 uncultured Bacteroidota bacterium
ATCGAGTATTAATCTCTTTGGATTGTTAACCACTTTCTTTCCAGATACAAAATTGATTATTGATTACGATAATTGTCTTTTAAACGAGTGCGTCCGTTGCTTCACGTAAAAGAAGGGTTAAGCTTAATTATTGCCTGATTTATACTCTCAAAAGGAACATCATATTCAAAAACACGGGTTATAAAACCAAACGGAATGATTAAAAAATACCCTTTGTTTCCATAGTTTCTTCTATTTGGTTTGTTTACCAGTTTTCAAAATTCGTGAGTTCCTTCCTCAACTCTTTGTTTCTTAAATTAAATGAAAAAGTTGCGGTCCAGGAACCTAAAACATAAGGAGATAATACCCCATATAAATTATTATACCCAAGGGTTGCAGCGTAAAAATTGCTTCTATACCCAGTATTGAACATTAAATTACCAGAATTAAAATCATGATATGATAAATAAGTTACTCCACACATAAGGTGTTTAAAAAACAACGCGTTAAAGTTCAATTGAGTATAGCTAGATAAACTCTCTGAATACGCTATCATAGAAACCTGAAACAGTGTTTTCTCGCTAACCTTTTTATTGTATGAGAGATAAAGATTATAATCAGGGCTCGATTGTTTAGATGTAATGACCCCTGACCGATTTAGATTAATCCCCAAAACCGAGACGCCTAAATGCAAAGCTTTATAATTAAGTAAAAGTCCTGTCCCTAAATAAGATGTTTTGCGATGAGAGACGAGTTGTTTGGCCCCATATATCCGGATATAATCCAAAGATTTATCGATATAAGAAAATTTTAAAGAAGGAGTTAATTTAAGTCTATTATTATAGAGCGAAAAATGTTGCGCATAAGCTGTCGAAAAAAAATTGGTTTTAATAAGTCCCTTTAAAAGATCATCATGTCCGTATGATACTGCTAATGAACCTCTTAATGGTTTAATGTATGAGTCAAACGTATTATTAATAGTAAGCCTCCCACTGGATGTATGTGGAAATTGAGTATAATACCATGTAGATTGATTCCTAATACCTCCATTGCTACCCGCAAATGAAGGGTTAATACTGACAAGACTTTGGTTGCTGAATGGAAATCCTGACTCCTGAGAAAATGTTTTACTCCACACCAAAAGAGAGAAAAAATAGTATAAAATGACTTTTTTCGTAGCTCGTGTTTTTTAGTTTATTTACCAGTTTTCAAAATTCGTGAGTTCCTTCCTTAACTCTTTGTTTCTTAAATTAAATGAAAAAGTTGCGGTCCAGGAACCAGCGGTGTTACCGGCTAATTTGTTATGTACAGCGCTATAAGCCATCTGTATGGATACATTGCTGTTGCGATAACCTGCGCTAGTCATAATCGCATCACCACTCAAATAACTTAAACCAAGAACTAAATGATTTAATAGAACCGCATTACTGCTTAATTGAACTTGCGTAAAATGATTTTGAACGTTAATCATCCAAAAAAATTGCAGTAAGGTTTTAGTGTTAATTTTTTTATTGTAGGAAGCATGAACCCTATAAAGAGCAGGATATCTTGACACTCCAATCAAGCCCATATCCGGTTGAGTAAAATGTTTAACGGTCGCTCCAACAAAAAAGTCTTTGTAGTTAGCTAAAAGCCCTGTGCTAAAATCTAAGTTACTTTTAGATGATGCAGGTATTGTATTACTGTTGCTCCAAACAAAGCCAAAACGGGTATTAGGCATGCCGCCAAACGTAAGGCTATTAACATCCATTTTAAATTGTATATAACTTATTTGGATGGAAGGTATTATTTTTAGTTTTCCGCCCAGTTCCGAAATATGTTGAGCGTAACTCAAGCCCAATTGTTGTGTTTTTAGCATACCGCGCGCCTGATCGTCTTCAAGCGCAAACACGGACAAGCCACCTCTTATTTTTTTAAGGTAGGCATCTGTGCAAGTTTGATAAGTTACGTAAGATCCACTCAAGTTTGGCCACTGATTACGATAATAGTTTTGCACACGAATGCCTCCGTTGCTTCCCGCAAAAGAAGGGTTAAGGCTAATTAATGCTTGATTTGTATTCTCAAAAGGAATATCCTGTGCAAAAACACGGGTTATAAAACCAAGTGAAATGATTAGAAAAATACATTTTGTTCCCATGGTGCGAGTTTTGGTGAATCTAATTTACCCAACAAAAACCATAAAAGCAACTATTTCATTAATTTCTATAAGTATCTTTTTAAAATTCTGCTGACCGTTAGTAGTGTTAAAATATTATTTTCAAACGTATCCCGAGGTTTTCTTTAGGAATATAAGTTTCCGGTTCAGGAGCAAACAACATGCGATCCTCCGCAGACTATCAAAAAATCAAAATCGTTTCCATCCAAACCTAAAAAATGACTGGTGCCTTGTATAAAATATTTTTAGAAGTGGGTCCGTTTAGGTTTTCATTTTTATCCAACCAACTTGTAACAACTCATCCCTCATTAAATCGCTATCCGCTTTTTGGCGTATATCAAATCTTCCTGGCACTAGCATTTTTGTGGATGCGCTGCCTACATGCAAAATGTATTATAACTTTCCTTTTGTCGTTTGGTGTATACACTGTTAACGGTTAGCCAAAAAACAGATGAGGGAATTATTAAGGGCTTAGGGCCGGATTATGATATTAGTTGGACTTGGTTTTGAAAAATGATAATTATTTCACGTCAAGCAAGTCAATATCAAATATTAAAACTGAGTTGGCGGGAATGCTACCTGTGGCTTTTGACCCATAGCCCAAAGCGGAGGGAATGAGCAATATTCCCTTTCCTCCTTTTTTAAATAATGGGATTCCTTCTTGCCAACCAGCAATAACAGAGTTCAAACTAAAAGTAGCGCCACCATTGTTTGTTTCATCAAATACAGTCCCATTTGTTAAATAGCCTTTATATTTAACTGTAACTTTAGAGTTGGAGTTTGGTTGCACAAGGCTACCTGGATTCGTAATAACATAATGAAGCCCCGAAGCGGTTACTTTGGCGTCAAGTTTATTGTCTGAAACGTATTGAGAAATTATTTTTTCATCCTCCAAAGTATAGTCAACCGCTTTTTCCCTTTTACAAGTCGAAAATAGAAGTGCAAGAAATCCAATGATAAAATAGTTTTTCAATCCTTTTGTATGTTAAATAATGTTTTGTAAACGTACCAAAAAAAAAGTATTTTAGAATAAATTTTTTTATGTCAAAAACAGATTGGGCAAAAGCTTTTAAACCACTATTAGATATCTATAAGGGCAAGAAACATCCTTTGGAATACAAAAATCTTTACCAGTTGGTCATTATGGTAATTCTATCTGCCCAAGATTCTGATAAGCACATAAATCAAGTTGCTATTGACTTTTTTAAAGTCTTTCCGAACCTTAAATCTTTGGCAAAAGCTAACGAAAAAGAAATGTTTGCGTTAATTGGAAAGGTTCGCAATTTCGGAAACAAAACCAAATGGTTAATGAGCTTGGCTCAGACTTTAAAAGAAGACAAAAATATTCCTCTTACTATGGAAGAACTTACAAAGCTTCCGGGGATAGGTCGCAAATCTGCGAATGTTATTATGCGTGAATCTGGTATAAAAGCAGAGGGAATTATTGTTGATTTACATGTCGCAAGGGTTGCGCCACGTATTGGTATAGCAACAGGAACTGACCCAAAGAAAATAGAAAAACAACTAATGGAAGCTTTGCCGGAAAAGGATTGGGGCGAAGTGGGAATGGCTATTTCTTTCCTGGGCAGGGAAATATGCCGGCCAAGCAGCCCTAATCATATGAATTGTGTTATGAAGGAACATTGTAATTTTTTTAGAAACGGGGCGTAGTTTTTTCAAAATACATTTATCGCTAATTTTAAAATCAAAAGCCACCATTTTCTTAATGGTGGCTTTTGATTATGGATAATTTTTCTATCCAAATATTTCCCGTATCCCACCTTTGCTTAAGCGCAGGTGTCGGTTATTGGTTTCATCTTCCCTCCGGCTGATTTTTGTTTTACCTTAATTTTTTAAGGCTTAGAGGTTATGCTGTTTTAATTTGCAAAAATCATACCAAAAAGAACTAATGCACTACACAGTAAAATTAATAAATCAAACGCACCTTTTCTTTAGGCAAATCTTAAATTTTCTTAATACTAGCTGCTTTGTGGATAAGTCGCCTTTTTGTTAATAACATAAAACCTAATTTACGTAAGTGACCCAACCGTTAGTTTAAATCTTACGTTATGGTAAGGTTTAAAGCTGAAATAAATTTAGTTGTATTTAACTACACTTTCAAAAGATTCTTCTGTGCTGTGCATAATGTCCAATTCCCATCCCTTAGGATAGGGGGCCTCTAACAGTGAGCCTCTTAATAAATAAGGATACATTTCAGCATACGTTTGTATTTGACTTGCACTTACCCGACGGTAAATGTGCGTGCGATGTAATTCGTCCGGATGTTTGATTCCGGCAGCAGACATTAGCTCAACCGCGGCCTTCACCGTTTCATTATGATAATTGCAAACACGTACTCGTTTATCAGCAACATCAAGTCCTTTAAATAACTGCGGATCCTGAGTAGCTACTCCGGTTGGGCAAGTGTTTTTGTTACACTCTAAGGCCTGTATGCAGCCTAAGGCTAAAAGCATTGACCTAGCTCCATTACACATATCTGCCCCAAGAGCAAAATTCTTAACTAAATCAAAACCTGTATGAACTTTTCCGGACGCGATAATTTTAATGTGTTTTTTTAGGCCAAATCCATGTAAGGAATCATACACGAAGGCCAAGCCCTCCCTGAGCGGCATTCCTACAGAATTACTAAACTCAATCGGCGCCGCTCCAGTTCCACCTTCTCCACCATCCACGGTAATAAAATCAGGCATGATTCCTGTTTTTATCATGGCTTTGCAGATAGCGATAAATTGGCTCTTTTGACCAATGCATAATTTAAACCCAATCGGTTTGCCACCGCTTAGATCTCGTAGTTTTTTAACGAACTCCAAAAGACCAATGGGCGAATTAAACGCTCTATGATAAGAGGGTGATAAAACATCTTTGCCTTTATCCACCAAACGTATTTTTGCGATTTCATCAGTTACTTTAGCTGCCGGCAAAATACCGCCGTGGCCTGGCTTAGCACCTTGCGATAATTTTATTTCTATCATTTTCACATTTGGTAACGTAGCGCGCTCCCTAAATGCTTCGTGATTAAAACTTCCATCCGGGTGTCTGCAACCAAAATATCCGGTACCAATTTGCCAAAAAATATCGCCTCCTGGTTCTAGGTGATAGGGACTTAGGCCGCCCTCTCCGGTATTGTGTGCAAAATTCCCAAGTTTAGCGCCTCCGTTTAAGGCCATAATCGCATTTTGACTTAAAGAACCGAAACTCATAGCCGAGACGTTAAAAATACTTGCGGAATAAGGCTGTTTACAATCCGGCCCGCCAACCAAAACGCGAGGATCATGCTCTCCGTGTTCCAGTGGCAGTGGGCTAATAGAGTGATTAAGCCACTCATAGCCTGTTTCGTAAACATTTAATTGGGTGCCAAAAGGCATGCTATCCGTCACTTTTTTAGCACGTTGATAAATAACGTTACGGCTCAGCCTGTTAAAGGGTGCTCCATCTGTATCTGATTCTACAAAATATTGGTAAACTTTTGGACGCATCCATTCTGCCCACCAACGCATACGACCGACTACAGGAAAATTGCGCTTAAGCGTTTGCTTAGTCTGAACCATATCCATAACTCCAATTAGAATTATAGGAATAGCTACGACATATGCCCACCATGCAGGATTCCAGAAAAAGCCAACAATGCCGATCAATAAAAAGAAAAATACTGAAAGATTAATGAATAGTTTCTTCATAGTTTTGAATTAGTTTGTAAATGAAAATTGCTTTGACGAGTAAATATAATAAGCTTTTGATTAAATAAAAATTTATTACTTTAATAATCTGAAATCAAAGCTTTTGATACTTTTTTCTTTTTTTTATTTGGGTGTAACGGCTCAAACTGACTCCGTTTTTTTTGAGACCGGGATTGCAAGTTATTACGCAAATGGGTTTGAAGGAAGAAAATGTAGCAGCGGTGAAGTGTTCAGTCAAAAAGCACTGACTGGTGCCCACAAATATCTAAAATTTGGAACAAAAGTAAAAATCACCAATCTTAACAACGATAGCTGCGTGATTGTTACTATTAACGACCGATTACCGCTTTATTCCAAAAGAACTATTGACCTTACTTACAAAGCAGCTTCACAGTTAAACTTTATTAAACAAGGTTTATCAAAAGTAAGACTCGAAGTACTCAAAGATTCAGCACAAAAAGTTGTTCCTGCTGTTGAAAAAACGCCCACTAACATTCAAAATTAATTTGTTGCCGTGATTTTAGTTCAAGACAACGTTGTGTTGTTATTTGATTGTCTAACAAAATAAATTCCTTTTTGATTCCTGGTCAAAATCAATCGCAGCAACACACTAAAAAAATTTTTATGGGTTTAAGTCGTCATTTTCATCTCTTTTCTCAAACTTATGCCTTTTGCTTTCACCAATCACTTTTGTCACCACGCACTTTTCCATTTTCTACCGACGACTTTAGATTAGATATCATTGCGTTTATTTTTTGGTCCACTTCGATGAATGTTTTGTTCGTAGGTTTATTAGCTTTATACGCCCCCTCTTTCTTAAAGCCCTCCTCCAGTGGTGTTATTCTTAGTTGTCTATCGCCGCTGCCTGCCAAATTAACATAATAATTAAGCGTGAAATTATCAACCACCACTTTATATCTTCCTTCTTTACAATACACACTATACTTAAAGTTCAGAGTAATATTCGTAAACATTAGTAAGCCCCCATATCTGTTATCTAAAAGAATGTTCCCAGTTGCATTAATGGAGGCCTTATCAGGATCGTCAAGGTTTACGGCATTGTCCGACGATTTGAGTGTTCTCACAATCCAATTTTTTGAACGATCATAAATTTCGTTTTGTTTAAGTTCTGAAACCTGAACTACTTCTTCGTACTTAAATTTATGTGTCACGGAATCTACCGGGATCATTTGCCCCTTAACTAACATATTTGCAAGCATCAAAAAATATACTAGTTGTCTCTTCACGAGATAATTGGCCCAAGAGCCATTAACATATTTATTAATTTTTAAGATAGAAATATGGCGGTTAATGCAAATAATGGCGAAAACAAAAAATGTTATCCTGACGCCAAAATTAGTTTTCACTTCGCTATGTTCAACGTTTTTTAATGACAATGAATGTTTTTTAATCTCGTTTGCAAGCGGTGTACGTTATGTATATAACTGTCCAAAAACTGTAAGACAAATAAAAATTCAGGTGCTACAGCGAACCCTTATTATGTTTTCTCACTTTTTTATGTTTAGCAACTCCAGGGCAGGAAGCGCACTTGTTTTTTTGGAGAAAACAACTTTCCATAGTGCTAATCACAATGGCAAATGCTGAGAACAGTATGAAATAACGTTTAAGCATAAATACTCTTACAAATATAAGCGAATATTTTAGTATTTTTATCCTCGTCTGTGAATCCGTTTTTCCATATTGGGCGTTATTTTATGTTGATGTATAGGGTATTTAGCAAGCCTCAGAAGTTTAGCGTTTATATCCGACAAATTATTTTCGAAATTAACAATATCGGTATTTCTTCTCTACCCATTATCGCTATCATTTCTGTTTTTATGGGTGGTATTATTACCATACAAGCTGCTTTTGGTTTTAACAGTCCCTGGGTGCCACTTTACGCAGTTGGTTTTACCACCCGTGAAAGTATTTTATTAGAGTTTAGTCCAACTATTGTATGTTTAATTCTCGCGGGAAAAGTCGGCTCCAATATTGCCTCCGAAATTGGTGCCATGCGCATTACCGAGCAAATTGACGCTTTGGAAATCATGGGAATTAATTCGGCAGGGTATTTAATTTTTCCAAAAATTGCCGGTGCCGTTTTTATTTTTCCTTTTTTAATTGCCATCAGTATGTTCTTAGGCATTTGGGGAGGTTATGTGATGGGTGTTTCTGCCGGAGCTTGTACCTCATATGAGTACATATATGGCATTCAGGCCTTTTTTGAACCCTGGAAATTATATTACTCATTTACCAAAGTAGTCGTATTTGCCTTTATTATCACCTCCGTATCTTCCTACTATGGTTATCACACCCGAGGTGGCGCTCTCGAAGTTGGAAAGAGTAGTACCGACGCGGTTGTTTACAGCAGCATTTTAATTTTATTGTTCGCCTTAATTCTTACTAACCTGTTCCTTAATCATTGATAGAAATTAAGAACATAAACAAAACCTTTGGCGACAGACACGTAGTAAAAAATGTATCCTTCAAATTTTTGCAGGGCAAAACCAATTTGATTATTGGCGAAAGTGGTTGCGGAAAAACAACCATTTTAAAATTGATGGTAGGCCTGCATAATGTTGATTCAGGAAGTGTGTTTTATGGTGACCAGGATTTCCCCAAACTAGATCATCAGGGTCAACAGGAAGTAAGAAAACAAATTGGCATGCTGTTTCAGGGTGGAGCCCTTTTTGATTCTCAAACCTTAGAAGAAAATGTTCGTTTTCCTTTGGACATGTTTACCGATTTAAGTAAAGAAGAAAAAATTGAACGCGTTAATTTTTGTTTACAAAAAGTAAAACTGGAGGGTAAAAACTTGTTGTACCCCGCTGAGTTAAGTGGTGGTATGAAAAAACGAGCAGCCTTAGCGCGTGCTATCGCCAACAATCCTAAATATCTTTTTTGCGATGAACCCAATTCGGGTTTGGATCCAAAAACATCTATCGTAATTGATGAATTGATAAACGATCTTACGGCAGAGTTAAACATCACCACCATTATTGTAACACACGACATGAATAGCGTGATTGAAATTGGCGACAATATTTTATTTATTCATAAAGGAGAAAATTGGTGGACAGGAGACAAATCACAAATCCTAAATACAGATAATAAAGAACTTTACGATTTTGTTTTTGCCAGTAAGTTTTTAAAAACAGTGTTTAAAAAGTCGTAGGCTGATTAAAAAAAATAACCTCTTTTTTTTAAGATGCCTTCGAATACAGAATTTTTGCTCGGTCTAGGTTCAAGACACTTAAATCCAGTATTTCAAGAAAAAAATTTAGCTGCCATTGCTGCGTTTTATGAGCTTGTTTATTAGGCGCCAAATCCCAGGGCGGATATACTCTGAATCCTCGCTTACCTCCTTTTCCTGAAATTGAAAAAATGCCCTGATCTACTAATATTGATTTTGGAAACACAAATTGTCCTAGTTGATTGTTTTTTCGTGTGCAAATCACAACAATATCCACCTCATCCGAAATATCGTATGGTTTTGTAATACCAGCTTTATTTCTCTTCCATAAGGTAACAAACTGGCCCACTTTTGCAGGAGTTGTTTTTGCGACTCTAAGTTTAATACGAAGTTCGTTTAAAACAAAAGCGGCAGCGCTATATTCCTTGCTTTCAATTTCTTCTGTGAAGTGAGAAAGGCGGAATTTACAAGGTGAATAAACCTGTTTTTCGATTATGCTTAAATCTGCGTGCATTGTATATATAGACTGATTGTGTCTCTTGTTGGGAATGGCATAGAGCGTCTATAACTCGTCTTGTATCTCCAACCAACGCAGCGATTTTTCATCAATGGAAAGGGTGATGACTTTTAGTTCATCGCCTATTTTTTGTATTTCGTTATAATCAATAATGCCACTTGCCAATTGTGTTTCCAATTCCAATTTCCTTTTTTCGAGTTGTGGAATTTCCAAATCTAACTGCTCCAATTCCCTTTGTGTTTTATAGGAAATTTTTTTTACCGGTGTTTCCAAAACCGTTTTTATGTTAGCTTTTTTTTCTGCGGCCGATACTGGAATTTCTAAGACAGGCATGACATCGTCCTTTTTAGTACTCTTCCAATTGCGGTATTCCGTATAGTTGCCCGGAAAATCTTTCACTGTTCCGTCGCCTTCCAGCACAAAGGTGTGGTCAACCAAGCGGTCAATAAAATAACGGTCGTGACTCACTATCAAAACACAGCCTTTAAACTCTTCTAAAA
>CALMND010000434.1 GCA_937868565.1 uncultured Bacteroidota bacterium
GCCAAAATACTGCAACAACAAGCGTTGTTGTTAATGCTTTACCTGTTCTTACGGTGGCCAGCACCTTTACTTTATGTGTTGGAGAACAGGCTACATTAACTGCAAGTGGAGCAAATACATATACCTGGAGCAATTCTTCAACAGGCAACAATATACAGGTTTCACCAACAGTTACAACTAACTACACGGTAAATGCCACTGACAATAATGGCTGTAATAATTTTGCGGTATTTACTCAATCTGTTACCGATTGTTCAGGCATTTTGAGCGCACGCACCATTTCTTATCCCGTTACCTGTAAAGGTAAAAACGATGGTATAATTGTAGTGAAACCAAATGTTGGTTACTCCAAAAACAAAATAAGTTACATCTGGAATCAGGGACTTTGTTCTACCAATTCATGCGATTCAATTAGTAAATTAAAACCAGGAACTTACGCTATTTCGATGGTAGTAAATTATACCATTGGCAGCAACTTTAGCAAAGTAGATACTGTTATTCTTAATCCTGTTACGATTCTTGACATTAATCCTCCTTGTGACGTTGACATTTTTACAGGCTTTACGCCTAACGGTGATGGTATGAATGATAGTTGGAAGGTTACCAATATTGAGCTCTATCCAAAAAACCGGGTTACGATTTTTAGTCGTTGGGGCGTTCAGTTAGCTGATATTGCAGGTTACGATAACTTGAACAAGGTTTGGCCTACTGTTGAGGAAAGTAAAAAACTTACTGCTGGCACTTACTATTACATTGTTGACTTGGGCGATGGTTCTGCGCCAGTTAAGGGCTGGTTAGAGGTTTTTAAAGAGTAATGTTATTTAAAAAACCTTTCCCATTAATTTTTCTGTTTAAAGGAGCTCGCACATTTCTAAACATAAGTGAATAAACACGAATTCACACTGCTTTATATCCGCTCGAAGAAAAGATCAAACCTTGCAAGATGAATTTAGGAACACTGTTTACTCAGTCAAAACGCAGCTCCACTCATCAGAAGTCGCTTTTCACTCATTAGTGAGTTATTTTTTGTAACTGATTATCAAGTACTTAATTATAAAGGTTAAGTTATTTGAAATTTTGGCGTAACCCTGAGAGTGATTTTAAGTTATAAGTATTAAATCTACTTTCGCAATAGTATTTATGGCAATTAACCCCAACTTCCATCACACCGGCGAACAACTTAACGAGGAGTTGATAATCATAGAAGCTGCGAAATTAAACCCCGAACAATTTGCGCCCCTGTATGAAAAATACTACAAGCAAATATTCAATTATGTATACCAGCGAATGGACAGTAAAGACAGTGCTTATGACGTTACGGGGCAAGTTTTCCTAAAGGCTCTTAGTAACCTCCATAAGTATCAGTTTAAGGGCGTTCCATTTGCGAGTTGGCTCTATCGCATTGCGCACAACGAAGTAATGCAGTTGTTCCGAACCCAAAAGGGCAAAAGAGCAATTAATGCAGACGTTAGCGATCTACGATATATTTGCGAAGAAAACGAAGCGCCGTTTTTTGAAGAATACATCCCAGCGATTAAAAAACTAATTCAGGAACTAAACAGCGAAGATTTACAAATGGTTGAATTGCGATTCTTTGAAAGACGCCCTTTTAAAGAAATTGCCGAGATACTAGAAATTACAGAAGTTAACGCCAAAGTAAGAATGTATAGAATTATTGAAAAACTAAAAAAGTCATTGAGCAAATTAAAAGTGTAGTATGAATCCAAAATTTAATATAAACCGCCCAAAGATTAGTGATGAAGAGATTAAAAAAAATCAGGACTTTAACCAATTAGTCGAACAGTTCAAAAAACAAAGTCTTAAAAAAGCCCGTAGCGACGAGAGTTGGTGGAAGAACAAACGGATACAGTATGCCATGGCCATTGCAGGAATCACCGTTATTTGCACCATCACCTACCAATCACTAATTAACGACAAACAAACCAACACGAATGAAACAAACACTACTCAAAAAACTGTAATAAGCGCTCCTACCCCAAAGAAAAGTTTTATTAACGAACCATCTCAAAAATTAAAAATTAAATACAGTACTTACACTGTGAATAACCAAAAGGGCGCTAACATCACTCATACCAGTTCTACCAAAATAAAAATACCAAAAAGTAGTTTTATAGATAAAAATGGTAAAGAAATTGTAGGTGATGTTACCATCCAATACAAAGAATTTCATGATCTGGGTGACGTTATTATTAGCGGTATTCCGATGGGTTGCGACAGCGCAGGTAAAAAAACGAATCTGGAAAGTGCCGGTATGTTTGATATCAGAGGTTATCAAAATGGTGAGCTCATTTTTATCAAACCAGAAAAATCTCTGCAAGTTGATTTGGTCTCCGCAAAAAGTGATTACCGTTTTAATCAATACTACTTGGATACTTCAGTTCAAAACTGGCAATACATTAAAAAAGATGTAGTTATTCTTCACAAACGAAGTAATAAAGCAAATCTGGTTCCCACCCTTCCCGAAAATGCTAAATTAAAAAGCATTAAAAAACAGATTGAAGTTGTACTACCTAAAAAAATAGATAGTGTTAAGATTGTTTACACCAATAAAATTGAAAAACTCCCCCGTGCAAGTCAGCCAAATAAACCGGTAAAAGCCGCTGAGGGTAAACCAACATTTAAACTAGAAGGCAGCAACGAAGAGTTTCCAGAACTGGCCTCATTTAACAATACGGTTTTTGAGGTGGGTCCTGAAAACAAAAACTATACTAAAGACATGCACGAAATCACTTGGAGTGATGTAAAAATCAGTCGTGGCCCTTTATTTGGGAAAAATTATTTATTAACTTTAAGTTACAGAAACCGTATAGAAAAATTGGTGGTTTATCCCGTCCTGACCGGTGAAGATTTCGACAAAGCTCAAAACAAGTACTTGCAAAATCTCGCTAACTATGATAAATTACTGGAGAAGCGTCAGGCCGAAGAAAAGCGCCTGACGGCTGAAATGGAAGCCAAGCAAGCCATTTACATTGCTGAACAAAATCGCAAAAAAGAGGAGTATGAAAAGGAAAGATCCTTATTACTTGCGAAATACAATCAGGCAGAGCAAAGTGAATTGGCCGCTAATTTTAATGCCATGAGCCTGCAAATGAAGGCCTCCCGTATTTTTAACGTATCGCGTTTCGGAATTTTTAATTCAGATTGTCCGCACCCAGTTCCCAATGGAACTTCCGTAAATCCTGTTTTTGTTTCGATGGAAAATCAAAAAATAGTGAAACCCGATTTAATCTATCTAGTTGACCATACCGATCAAAGCGTTTACGGCTATTCTGGAGAGCCGGAAACTAAACTAACGTATGACCTAAAAAAAATTTATTCGATTTGTTTGTTTTCAAAAAACAAAATGTATGTATGCAACAAAGTCAGTTTTAAAGAAACAGCAGACTTAGAAAATAATAGGTTTTTTGTAACAGCTCTTCCAGACAATGCAGACAATTTACAGGACTTTAAAAAAGCGATCGACCTGTAATGACTAAGCTAATTGGTTTAATAACTGTTATCGTTTTATTCTTTTTTTCTTTCTCAAGAAAAAAAACGTTTGTACCACCGGGAACAATTCCGATTAATGAAACATTTTTCGCAGATGAATGTGAAGTTTCTAATTTATCTTGGATAGAATACGAATATTGGACAGCTGTAAACTTTGGGCGTTTTTCAAAAGAACATTTGGCCACTCTCCCTGACACTCTCGTTTGGCGAGATGCGCAAGCATATAACGAACCCTATGTTAAATATTATTACAGACATTTGGCTTACAGAAATTACCCGGTAGTTGGTATTTCACACGACCAGGCTCTAGCTTTTTGTAAATGGAGAACAGAAAGAGTGAAAGCCTTTTATTATTTACGATACAAAAAGAAAATAGATATTAACTATCGCCTCCCAAGCGAGCAGGAGTGGGAGTTTTTAGCAAGTATTGGGCCTGATGTTTTTTCCCATAATGGCAAAAATAAAAATAAGCAAGCACTTTTCAATTGCTTGAGAATGGATGACACAGCGGATGTAAAAAGTTTTTCAGACTCGAATGCAGATGTTACCGCTCCCATTTATTCTTATTCTAAAAACAGTTTTGGTTTATATAATTTAGCAGGCAATGTCGCCGAAATGGTTACTGAAAAAGGGATATGCAAAGGAGGCAGCTGGCGACACAAAATTGAACAATGCCGTTTTGGAAAAGAAATCGCCTTCACCAAAGCCGAAGCATGGCTGGGCTTTAGATGTGTGTGTGACCTTAGAAAAAATTAACAAACTCAAAAACCGCAAAAGAACCCCTACAAGGGTTTTTCCTCAATAAATCCTATATTTGTAGCCTTTATTTATAGCAAAACTAATTATTTTTAGACACGGACAAAGTGTATGGAACCTGCAAAACAAATTTACAGGTTGGGTAGATGTAGAGCTAAGTCCCAAAGGAATTGAGGAAGCAAAAAATGCGGGGAACAAACTCAAAGGCTATCACTTTGATTTTGCGTATGCTTCTGATTTAAAACGCGCACAGAACACCCTAACACTGGCCTTGGAATGTGCGAATCACCCCTCTCTTCCAACTATTTATAATAAAGCTCTGAATGAACGTATGTATGGCGATTTGCAAGGGTTGGATAAAACAGAAACCGCAAAAAAATATGGAGAAGAACAAGTGAAAATTTGGCGTCGGAGTTATGATATTCCGCCACCTAACGGAGAAAGTTTGAAGGACACCGCTGCGCGTGTAATACCCTATTTCGAATCGGAAATAATTCCTAAACTCAAAGCAGGAAAAAATGTCGTGATTGCCGCCCATGGAAATAGCCTTAGGGCATTAATCATGTATTTAGAAAAAATGACACCGGAACAAATTCTTGAATTTGAAATTGGCACTGCTCAGCCAAGACTATACGAATTGAGCAACGATTTAAAAGTAATCTCTTGTAAAAATCTGTAACATGCAAAGTTTCTTAAACGAAAATAGTAAGGTAATTGGTGTAGATTTCGACGGAACCATTGTTGAGCACAAATATCCAGACATTGGCAAAGAAATGCTGTTTGCTTTTGCAACCCTGAAAGCGCTGCAACAAA
>CALMND010000435.1 GCA_937868565.1 uncultured Bacteroidota bacterium
TAACCCGGCATAAACACGCCTTTGTAGTTTTTTTTTTTTTTAAATATGTGCAGCGTTTCGCCATAGGTGTGAATGCCTGATTGAACTATTTCTCCGTGTTCGTCTTTTATAACGCGTGGCTCCATAAACGATTTGGCACCACGTTTGGTGGTTTCTTCGTAAGCCTTGCGGGCATCGTCCACCCAAAGGGCAATTACCTTAACGCCATCGCCGTGCATACGGATGTGGTGCGAAATTTCGCTGTTAGGATCGAAGGGACTGGTGAGTACCAGGCGTATTTTATCCTGCACAAGCACATAGGATACACGGTCGCGCGAGCCTGTTTCCAATCCGGCATAAGCCAGTTCCTGAAAACCAAAGGCTGTTTTATAATAATGCGCGGCTTGCTTGGCATTGCCCACATATAATTCTACATAATCGGTTCCGTTAATGGGTAAAAAATCCTGAGCTTTTTCAAAGACTTTTTCTCCACCGTAGTTATAGTTTTTTACATGAGTTAAATCTACTGTTTCCATGTTTTTTATTTTTTTATTGTTATTATGGCATTAATCTTTTGGTTGTCCAGTTGTTTTTTCCATTGGGTGTGTACTGAATTCTGTCGTGCAAGCGGCTTGGCCTGCCCTGCCAGAATTCGAATTTTACTGGTATCACCACGTATCCACCCCAATGTGGCGGACGTGGTACTTTTTGACTGGCGTATTTTTTTAATTCCTTTTCGTAGTCTGCCTCTAGTGCTTCTCTGCCATTCATTTCGTCGCTTTGCTGCGATACCCAAGCTCCCACTTTGCTTTCGAAGGGGCGTGATTCGAAGTAGTCGTCGGATTCTTTGGCGGGTAAAAATTCTATCGTCCCTTCCACTCTCACCTGCCTTTCGAGTTCGGGCCAAAAAAACAATAAGCTTACTTTATTATTCTGTGCCATATCTTTGCCTTTTTTACTTTTGTAATTCGTAAAAAAAGTTAAGCCTCCAAAACTTACGTTTCTTAACAAAACCACACGTGCATCGGGCATGTTATCTTTACCACAGGTAGAAAGAACCATGGCATTGGCATACGCATTTCCATTATCAAAAGCTTCGCTCAACCAGGCTTCGAACTGATGGAAGGGATTTTCGAGCACAGTTTCTTCGGTAAGAAAACCTTTTTGATAATCGGTGCGAACTGTTTTTAATGTGTGGTTGGTGTTATGCATAATGTGGTTGGCTCATCCAGGACTGGTAGTAATCTTTTACCTCGTACTTCATGGCCTCTTTGGTAATTTTAAGCGGATTAAAAGGATCAATCATCACTGCCAGTTCTTTGGTTTCTTTTTTACCTATGCTGCGCTCAATGGCTCCGGGGTGCGGCCCATGCGGAATGCCAGCAGGGTGCAAGGTAAACTGTCCCTGTTTAATATTATTGCGGCTCATAAAATCGCCATCCACATAATACAGTACCTCATCGGCATCTATGTTGCTGTGGTGGTATGGTGCCGGAATGGCTTCGGGATGGTAATCGTAAAGACGCGGCACAAAAGAGCAGATAACAAAATTGCGTCCTTCGAATTGCTGGTGTATTGGTGGCGGCATGTGTATGCGACCGGTAATGGGTTCGAAGTTAAAGATGGAGAAAGCGTAAGGATAGCTGTAACCATCCCAACCTACTAAATCGAAAGGATGTGTTTCATAAACGTAAGGATAAATTAATCCACGTTTTTTTATCATGATTTTAAAATCGCCTTGTTCGTCGTGCGTTTCAAAATTATAGGGCAATTTAAAATCGCGTTCGCAAAACGGCGAATGTTCGAGTAGCTGACCGTATTCGTTGCGGTAACGTTTTGGTGTGCGGATGGGGCTGTGTGATTCTACAAAAAGTATTTTATTTTCTTCGGTATCAAATTCTAAAGTATAAACTGTACCGCGCGGAATAATCACATAATCGCCGTATTCAAAGTCAACGGTACCATACATGGTTTTGCAGCGGCCACTGCCTTTGTGTATAAACAGCATTTCGTCGGAGTCTGCATTCTTAAAAAAATACTCGCTCATGGATTTGCTTGGGCAGGCAATGCCAATTTGCATGTCGTCGTTAAACATAAACACCTTGCGGCTTTTAAGGTAATCTTCTTCGGGCTCTACGTTGTAACCTAAAAAGCTGAGTGCTTTCAGGTTTTCGTCGATGGCCCCTTCGGGTTTAACGGAATAGGGTTTGCCTAATTCCTTCACCATGGTGGGTGGATTGAGGTGATAAATTAACGAGGAGGTGCTTGAGAAGCCCTCGGTACCAAATAATTCTTCGTGATAAAGGTTGCCATCTGGCTGGCGAAAAACCACGTGACGTTTCGACGGGATTTTTCCTTGTTTTTGATAAACCGGCATAAAAGAAATTTTACCCCAAAGAAGGATAAAACTACAACAGCTTTTAATGACTATACTCATCTGAGTATACTGATTCTTGTCATTAAATTAATCTGAACTTATTGAGTTTTGATTGTGTTTTGCGCAAACCTGACAATGACTAAAATTATCCTATCATCTTGAACAAGCCCCAGAAAATAAAACCCAAACCCATAGTTGTCAAGCCATACATGGCAAATGTAACAGACTTATCTGTATGAAAATTAAAACAAGTAATAACGAAACCAACTACAATTAACACAGAGCCTATGGCAAGTTTGGTGAGTCCGTCTTTTCGAAGAGCCGCGTAATATTCTTTTTTTGCTTCCTTAATAGCGACTGTAATTAATATAATGTCATCTGTCTTTTGCGAAAGATATTTAACGATTTCTTCATTAGCCCAGCCTTGCAAAAGCAGTGGCTTTACCTCAAAAAACAACTCCTTATATAAATCGTCAGACTTCTCTGTCATTTCATACCCAAATTAACAAAAGTTTTTAATCCGTAAAATGATTTAAATCATTCGGATTTCTTGGTTAGAAACTAATAAATACTAATACCTTCGCTGTTCTATTTCTGGTCAATTGGGAAACAAGGTTGATTTTTATGCGATAGCAACCGGTTCAATTTGTACCTGCTTATAAATAACTACTAACTACATTTTTTAACTGCCATAACCGTTATGAAAACAAGGAGAAATTTGTTTGTTGTCCTCCTTTTCCTTACAATCTTAATATTTTATCAATGTGGCAACAACAGAGTTGTACCCGATATGTGCTTCAAAAAAAACATATTGCCCATTTTTGTTTCCAAATGCACTACCAGTGGTTGTCATAGCGGTAACAAAGGAAAAAGGAATGAAGGATCCAACTTTGCGAACTATGAAGGCATTATGACAAAGGTGAAAGCCAGGCATCCATTATTAAGTGAAGTATACACACAGTGCGATGGCAGCAATCCATCTATGCCGCCTCGTGGTTACACAAAACTAACCAAGACTGAGCTTGAATACATAAAATACTGGATTCATACAGGAGCGAAAAACTCTGAATGCGGAAACGACGGTTGCGACACTCTTAACACAAGCTTCACGAATAGAATTCAACCCATATTAACTATCTGGTGTGTTGGATGCCACAATAAATCCAATACTGGCGGTGGATTTGACCTTTCAGATTATCAAGGCGTTAAAAACTGCATCCCCCGTTTGATGGGAAGTTTAAACCAATTAAACGGATACGCAGCTATGCCGAAAGGTAGCAGTACACCTATAGGTTTATGTGATTTAAGAGCTATTCAAAAATGGGTAGATGCGGGTTTTCCAAACAATTAAACTTATTTAGAATTTATTTATCATGAAAAAAAATAAATTACTTTTTTATTCTTTCCTTTTATTTTCAAACACCTCCTTTCTCGCTCAAGAAGAAGACTTATTGAAATTTATTGAAGAAAAACCAAAAAAAGAACCCGTGATGGCGACTTTTAAGACAACACGCTTAATTAATTTTCACACAGTGGAAGTGGTTGGTAGGAGAGCACTGGATTTTAGAATTTCTCATCGATTTGGTGACTTTAATTCGGGGGCATTTAATGCATGGGGAATTGATGGTGGAGCCAACATTCGATTAGCACTGGAATACAGCAACGATGCCAGACTAATGTTTGGTTTGGGGCGTACTTCGGCCAGAAAAATTGTAGACGGATTTGTAAAATACCGTTTGCTAAGGCAAACCATCAATAAAGGGATGCCTTTGAGTGTGACATTATTTTCTAGTGCGTTCCATACCTTTGAGCGCACCAATCTTGGTGGTATGAATAAGTATCAAACTTTTTATGACCGTTTGTCGTATTGCAACGAAATAATGGTGGCGCGCAAATTTAATGCGAAATTTTCTTTACAATTGCTGGGAGCCATGATACATTATAATTTGGTTGACAATATTACTGAAGGCAATAATTGTTACTTAGTGGGATCACTAGCCAGATACAAGGTAACCACCCGCCAGGCCATTACCATAGAATATGCCCATCGCTTAAATTCATACAGTAAAAATAAGTACTACGACAGCTTTGGCATAGGTTACGATTTGGAAACCGGCGGTCACGTGTTTCAGATACACCTTACTAACTCCTTTGGCTTAACCGAAAATCAGTATTTCATGTATACAACTTCGTCGTGGCAAAACTGGGGCATTCGTTTGGGCTTTAATATTTCGAGGGTGTTTGGTTTGGGTGGAAGAAATCAAGAATAAAAATTAGGCTTAACTACACAAATTTTAGAAATAAATCTTTTAATTCACCGGCAGTAACAACACCCGACTGTCGCCAAACCTGTTTACCTGCTTTAAACATGATGAGGGTAGGAACACCTCTTAGTTGAAAAGAATTAGCAGCCCCCGGGTTTTTATCAACATCTACCTTTATGATAGTTGCTTTATCACCGAATTGCGATTTAACATCCTTAAGTATTGGTGCCATTGTTTTACAAGGGCCGCACCATTCGGCAAAAAAATCTACCAAAACCGGTTTGTCAGAATTAATAAGTGCATTAAATTTTTCCATTTTTTTTCGGATTAATATCGCATGAATTCCCAACACAAAGTCCACATGTATTTAGCAAGGCATGAAACAAAAGAAATACGCCGCCCAATATTAAAATAGGATCGTAACGAAAAATTCCACTAACAATAAATACGAAAGCAAACACCAAGCGTGTTATTCGCCATAAAGTCCAGTTTGTTAACAAAAGATCTTTCATGTTTAAAGCTTACCGTTTAAACTCATCCAGCCACCGCCATTGTGTACTTCGGCAAAGCCCATGGCCTTTAAACTCGCTTTTGCCGATGCGCTTCGCATGCCACTGGCACAACAGGTAAT
>CALMND010000436.1 GCA_937868565.1 uncultured Bacteroidota bacterium
ATTTGCGGGCTTAAAGAAAAAAGATTTGCAAATATCTGTTTCATCTTCTGGGTTTGTTTGAACTTCCCCTCTTACTGTGTCACCTTTTGCCACTACATAGTAGCCAGGTGTTGTTACTGGTGCCATTTTTGGTGCTTTTTTAGGCTGAGACGCCGCAGTTAAAGCCGCGATTGATAGTATAAAAGAAAATAATTTTTTCATAAATAAATTTTTTGTTGTTTTTCTATTAACATATTTCGTGCCACAGTGCACGATTAGTTACCCAAATATATTTATAAGTAAAGGAAGCACAAAATTTATCTACTATTTTGTGATTTTTTAAATAAAAATCCCTTAAAACAAACGGTTTTAAGGGATTTTTAGTTTTATAATCTACCTTCTTTCCAATACCTCATCAATCATACCGTAATCTTTGGCTTCCTGAGCTATCATCCAATAATCTCTGTCGCTGTCTGCCCACACTTTTTCATAAGTTTGACCGCTATGGAAGGCGATAATATCATATAGCTCCTTTTTTAGTTTTTGTATTTCGCGCGCTGTGATTTCAATATCACTTGCTTGTCCTTCAGCGCCACCCAAAGGCTGGTGAATCATTATTCTAGCATGTTTTAACGCGGTTCGTTTCCCTTTCGCACCTGCGCATTGCAGTACTGCACCCATACTAGCTGCCATTCCTGTGCAAATAGTAGCGACATCTGGTTTAATAATCTGCATGGTGTCATAAATTCCGAGACCAGCGTAAACGCTGCCTCCAGGAGAATTCACGTAAATCTGTATGTCCTTTTTGGCATCTACACTCTCTAAAAATAATAGTTGAGCTTGAACGATGTTGGCCACCTGATCGTTAATTCCGGTTCCGAGAAAGATAATTCTATCCATCATTAACCGCGAAAAAACATCCATCTGAGCCACGTTAAGCGAACGCTCTTCAATAATATAAGGCGTTAACGACGATTGGATGTGCGATGTATAGTTGTCAAAAGTTAAACTATTAATACGCGCATGTTTTACAGCGTATTTTCTAAATTCATTGTTGTCGAACATATTTTTTGTTTTTTAGTTAGTGTTAAATGTTTTGTCATGTTAATATAACAAATAGAGTGCTGAAAATAATATACGCTAATTTGTCATGTAGTTTAAAGCTGCAAAATATGTAAACCTGCTCAAAAACACAAGTCATTAACTTCAATTTGTTATTAAATAAATTGATACTAAAGCTTTTAGGGCATAGTTATTGCAAAATTTACCCCAGCTAATGGGTATAGATAAGTATTGCATATTAAACGGACATATTGTTAGTGTTTATGAGCCTTCAGTTCCTTTTACCAATAGAGCTTTCCGTTATGGCGATTCACTTTTTGAAAGCATACGTTTTTGCAACAACAAAATAATGTTCCTTAAAGACCATGTGACACGCTTAAAACTGGGGATGACTGTACTAAGAATGAATCTTCCGGCGGAATTTAACACCGAAAATATTTACGATCTTATTACGGTGCTGTTGAAAAAAAATGGCCATGCGCCCAATGCCCGCATACGTTTAACAGTATTTAGAAATGAGGGTGGGTATTATACTCCTGAATCCAATGACATTTCATTTTTAGTAGAAAGCGAAGCTCTGGATTCAATATATAACCTCAACCAAAAAGGTTATTGGGTGGATATTTATGGCGACATAAAGAAATCTATTAATAAATTGTCAAATATAAAAAGTGGTAATGCCCTTATGTACGTAATGGCTGGTCTTTCCAAACAGAGTATGAAGTTAGATGACTGCCTTTTGGTTAACGAAAACGGAGCCATTTGTGAAAGTATAAATTCTAATATTTTTGTTGTAAAAAACGGCACCATTTACACGGCTCCTCTAAGCGAGGGCTGTGTTGCCGGAGTTATGAGAAAACAAATAATGAACATAGCCAATGAGAATAAAATATTAACGTTTGAAAGCTCTATCACTCCTTACACCTTGATGAACGGAGATGAAGTATTTTTAACCAATAGTATTAATGGTATCAGGTGGGTAGGTCAATTCAAGGACAAATTTTACACCAATAAAATGTCTCAGTTTTTCGTAGATAAACTGAATTCGCTGAGTTCCTAATCAATAGCTGACAAAATTTCGCATAAATCCTTAGTGAGCTGCCTGCGACTGTATTTATTTATTTCTTCTCTATTTCTAAGAGGTTCCGTTCCTGTAAAGTAATTAATAATGTTTGTTTTGAGCGTTTTTTCATCATAAAAATCGCTAATCAAACCCGCACCTGTTTGCAAAATGATTTCAGCCAGATCACCGTCTTTTGGGCCAATAGCAATAATTGGTGAACCTGAGGCCATATATTCAAAAAATTTACCTGTTAAAATTCCCTTTGCATTTTTGGTTTCGTTTACTAAAAGTAAAAGTACTTTTGATTTTTGTTGTTCAATGATTACTTCATTATGTGGAAGACAGTCTATTTTCCTCACATAATTAGCGAGACCATAAGCTTCTATTTGCTCTTTCACATAAATATCTACTTTGCCAACCAGCTTAATTTCCAAGGCGTTTTTAAATGCGGTGCTTTCCGAAACGAGCTGGGAAAGTACTCGCCATAAAACATCGGGATTTCTATCTTTCACTAGTGTTCCAATGTGCGCCAAGCTAAATTTTTCATCCTTTTCAACAGACAGCGTTTTTAAGTCCTCCTCATCAAATCCATTAGTGATTACCTTGAATTTGGAATCTTCTTTCCCCCCACCCTTTTTGTAAATTTCCTTTAATTCGTCGCTCATAGTCTTACCAATACTTAAAACCACATGTGCATGGGTTAATACACTCAGCTCTTGTCGATGGTGTTTTTTATCAGCCCAATTACTCAACATTAGTTTTTCATAAAAATCTATGTTGGTCCAGGGATCTCTGAAATCAGCAAGCCATTTGAGACTGTTATTTTTTTTCGCCAGGGCTAATGCAATTAAGTGCATAGAATGTGGCGGGCCGCTGCTAATCACATACGTAATTTTATTTTTCTGAATATAGTCGTGTAAAAAGGCAACACTTGGCTTGATCCAGAATTTTCTTGCATCGGGAATGAAAAAATTTCCCCTTATCCAAACGCTTATCTTCTCCGTTATTCCAGCTTTTTTGTTCTCATTCAAAAAGGAGGCGTTAATTTTGTCATCTTTTCGTCTGCCAATAAATTTTTTATAGATGTTATAAGGTTCCCAGATAGGAGTTTTTAAAACCTCCACCCCTTCAGGAACTTCCTTCAACAAACTTTCATCTACGACAGGCATCTCGCCATTTTCTGAGGTATAAATAATAGGCTCCCAGCCGTTTTGGCGCATGTATTTCACGAATTTAAGCCAACGTTGCACTCCTGCCCCCCCACTTGGGGGCCAGTAATAAGTTAAAACAAGTACTTTTTGCATTTGCTTTGTAAAACTAATTTTTTCGGGGGGATAAAGCAAAATATAAATTATATTTACGTTTTAAAATATGAAGCTTTCCATTGTAATACCAGCCTATAACGAAGCCGCAACCATCCATTTGATTCTGGATAAAATTAAGCAGGTGGACTTATTGGGTGATGTTGAAAAAGAAATAATTATTGTGAATGATTGTTCAAAAGACAATACGGAGGAAGCTATTTTAAAATATCAATCTACTAATCCCGGGCTAAACATACAATACAGAAAACACGAAGTAAACAAAGGCAAAGGTGCTGCTTTGCACACCGGAATCAAAGAGGCCACCGGAGATTACATAATCATACAGGATGCTGATTTGGAATACGACCCGGAAGAATATAATTTAATGTTAAAACCCATTTTAAACGGAATGGCCGATATTGTGTACGGAAGTCGCTTTGTTGGAAGTCAGCCGCACCGTATTTTATTTTTCTGGCACTCTATTGGCAATAAGGTACTCACCACCTTAAGTAATATGTTTACGAATTTGAACTTAACAGATATGGAAACCTGTTACAAGCTTTTTAATGCGGATATTATTAAGGGAATTAACTTAACTGAAAAACGTTTTGGTTTTGAACCCGAGGTTACTGCAAAAATTGCACGCCTGCCTAAAGTTAGAATTTATGAAGTAGGGATTTCATACTACGGCCGCACGTATGAAGAAGGAAAAAAAATTGGCTGGAAAGATGGATTCAGAGCCATTTATTGCATAGTTAAGTATGGCTTGTTTAGAGCTTAACTTATTGATTCAAACAGGGTTTATTTGGAGTCTGGTTTTTTTATTCAAAAAAGTAGGCTTTTTCAATCCTTAGATAATCAATTGTAATCCATCAAAACCCAATTCAATATTTGAAGGTAGTTCCTTGTTCACTTGCTCGTGTAAACCCAACTGATGGGAAATATGCGTGAAATAAGCCTTTTTTGGTTTCAACTCTTTTACTAATTCTATGGCTTCATCAAGTGTAAAATGCGAAAGATGACTTTCTCTTCTGAGTGCATTTAGGATTAAGACATCCAGATTTTTTAACTTTTCTTTCTCTTCTTGCGGTATAAAATTAGCGTCTGTTATATATGCAAAGTTATTTATCTTAAAGCCCTTAACTGGCAGTCTGTAGTGTAAAACATTCACTGGTTCAATAACAATATTGCCAATCATAAAGGTATCTGTATCAAACTCAAACAAATCAACTTCAGGAATACCTGGATATTTTTCTTCCGAAAAAATATATGCAAATTCTCTTTTTAAAGCTGTTTGAACGCGGGTTGTAGCGTACACAGGCATTCGGGTTTTATTAATAAAATTAAAAGCTCGCACCTCATCAAGACCCGCAATATGATCTTTATGCTCATGCGTAAAAACGACTGCATCCAACCGTTTAATTTTTTCGCGTAATAGTTGTTGTCTGAAATCCGGACCTGTATCAATCACAATTCTGGTTTTGGAGGTTTCGACGAGAATTGATGAACGCAAACGCTTGTCTCTTAAATCAGTGCTCGTGCAAACCCTGCAACCACAAGCTATTAAAGGCACACCTTGTGAGGTACCGCTCCCTAAAAATGTGACTTTAATGGACATAAAACTAAAATATTATTCGGTTACCCCTAAATCCAGTTCGGTGGTTTCGTTATTTCTTAAATGCGCTGATAACCCTCCCTTAACGTAATAAGGAGGATCAATTCCGTAATCAAAACCAAAAGCGTAGAGAAAATAATCTCCTTTGTAGCATTTTATCAAATAATTTCCAACTGCATCCACTCTTACTTTTGCATCGTATTTTGTGGTATCGGCACCCGGAAATTCTTTGGCATTAAACTTTATGAAAACGCTTGCCTTAGTAATTATTTTTTCGTGATGCTTCACTCTTCCTTTAATAAAAGAGTTACCTCCCAATTTGTTTTTAGTGCAGGAAAAAAATAGAAATGTGATGAATACAAAAGATAAAATTCTCATTGGTTTATAAATTAGGGTTTGCAAAACGCTTGTCGTTAATAAACTGAAAATCAGTAAGCGTATTTAAAAAGGCAATTATGTCCTGTTTTTCCTGTGCACTTAATTGCAAGCCATTGGGTGATAAGAGAGGATCAAGATTAACAA
>CALMND010000437.1 GCA_937868565.1 uncultured Bacteroidota bacterium
ATCCATATTTTTTTGATGTAGGTCTATTGATTTATCTATTTTTTCAAATAGTAAGTTTGCCAAAATTTTTTTTTGTTCAAGGCTTACTTTGCCATTTACAAGGATTTCCTGGGAATATTCGGCCAAACCAATATTTTCAACGTAGTCTAGCTCTATATTTGTAAAAGTTGAACTGGCAGTGGCAATTTCCTTTTCGAATTTCTCCCAGTCCTTTTCTTTTTTTAAAAACATAAGTACGCCCAAAACTTTTCCAAACTCCTCTAATTGCCTTACTATATAATCTTTTTTTAGCACGTGTGTTAAATCAGTTGAGCTTTTATTTGATTAACTTGAGTAATTATAAAATCATGTTCGTTGTTGTAAATCACAAAATCCGCTTTTTTTATCTTTTCACTCTGCGGCAGTTGGCTTTTTATTTTCTTAATTACTTCTTCGCGACTCAACATGTCCCTTTCCATAACTCTCTTGATTCTTAGCTCATCATGAGCAAGCACTAAAATGATTTTATCCACTTCTTTTTCTAATTTCGCTTCAAAAAGTAGTGCCGATTCCTTAAAAATTAGAGTCTTTTTAGAGTGTTTTACAAAGTTAAGAAATCTATCTTTCACGGCGGGATGTATTATATTGTTCAACTGATGCAATAAATCAGTATTGTTAAATATTTTGGAATTAATAAAATTTTTATTCAGCCCGTTTTTTGTCATATAAACTTCCGAACCTAAAAGTTGGGTTACTTTTTTCCTCACTTGCGAATCAAAGTAAACGGCCTTGGCTTCTTGATCACTGTTAAACACTGCACAGTCCAAAATTTCCAAATAACGGGCTACGGTGCTTTTTCCGCTTCCAATGCCGCCGGTTAAACCAACAATCATCATTTTTTAAAAATTAATATTTCCACTTCTTTCGGCTCGATATCCATGATAGTAACACCGCCAGGCAGGGTTCCCAAGAAAACTCTGCATTTTTTGTTTTTTAGATCTGGTTTATCACTATCTATCATGGCTGAAAACGCCGTTGTATCATTTGAACTAATAGCATTTTGCATAGCGGTAAATTTCACCTTCACTTTGTTCGGAAACAAATGAACTTCACGATAGTTGGATTTCCGAAGATCATTTACAGGAATTGTAATTGTTTGTTCTATGAGTTGGTTCACTTCTATAAATACAGAGGCTTCATTAATGTTAGAGTAAATATTCGGACTCGGTTTTATGAAATGTAAGTTCACTCTCATGTTTTGCGAAATATTTCCGAGGTTGAGTGGCTGTGTCGCAATGGTATCTATAGGTTCAATTAAGTTAGTGTCGCCCCATATAGTAATAAACGTTGGACTTATCTGCGGTTTTTTAAATCCATAGCCTTCTTTACATTTAATATAATAGGGCACTTTTATAGGAACATTTTTTTGGTAGCCGGTTTTTTCAGAAAAATATAGTGTATCTGGGATTATCCGTTTAACTCGGGTTTCAAATTTAAAAATCTTTAAAAGGTCAAGTTGTGAAGCAGAAAGCACATAATTGAGATTTCTTCCAGTGGAGGTCAATTTATTGAAGTCAATTTCGAGCTCTCTAAAAGGACTATTAAATAAAAGTATTACCAGTTTTAGCCCACTTGCCTTTACATCTATTGTAATCACTTTCGGCATTTCCATCAAAGGTCTTTTGTTGGGGGGTATATTCTTAAAAGTAACTGGAACTTTAAATGTGTATGTATAAACGGTATTTAGAGAATGTGCGAGCCAAAGAAATGAGGCAATAAGCAAACAAATAAAAAAAGCCTTGGTTTTACCAGGCTTTATAGTATTAGAATATGTGTTTTTTGACGACGGCAATAGATTAGTTCTGGTTTAAAGATACTGTCGCGTCATTTGAAACTGCACTTTTAGCAATCTTCATTTTAGTTCCATCTTCAACTTCCATAATGAGCGTAGCATCTTCTCTAACTTCCACGACTTTACCATAAATACCTCCAATCGTTAAAATTTTATCGCCCTTTTTTAAGCCTTCGATATATTTTTTTTGATCCTTTGCTTTTTTCATTTGAGGGCGTATCATGAAAAAATAGAATACGACTACAATCGCAATTAAAGGTAAAAAAGACATGATGCCATTCTGGCCACCGCCCTGTGGGGCCATAAGGATGAGTAGTTGATTCATTTTATTTATTTATGTTTTATATATTTTTTATTGATTTACTTTGCAGTTTCAGCCACAATTATTTCCGTTTTAATTCTTAAGATGCGCGTAGCAGGCTCACAATTCGTAACAATGGTAATCGTTTTCTCTTGAAGCCCACGCTTACCCTCACTATTAAAAACAACGTCTATTTTACTTTCTTTTCCCGGTAAAATTGGTTCCTTTGGCCATTCAGGAACAGTACAGCCACAACTGCCGCTTGCACCACTAATAATCAAATTTTTACTGCCTACGTTTTTAAATAAAAAAGAGTGACTTACCTTTTCACCCTGAGTTATGCGACCAAAGTCGAAAACTTCCTCTTCAAACTTAATTTCAGGCAACTTGTCATTAGACTTACCATTTGCACTGGCATTGTTTGAAACAGCATCCGTATCTATTGAACTGTTTTCGTTATCAGTCCCGCATGAAGCAAGAACAAGGACAGAAATAACGAATAGTAATTTTTTCATAACGGGGGTAAAGATAGTTAGATTATGATGGAATAAGAAATAAAAAATCCCAAATTTCTTCGGGATTTTTTTTAAATAGTTTAATAAATAGTAAATTAAAATTTAGCTCTGATTTTGCGCATTTTACGTTTTTTACTAAAAAAACCAGAGTTCTTAACTCTGTAAAAACTACTCTTTCCTCTCATTACATAACTATATGAAAACGCCATTGACACGTATGAGTCCTTATGAGCACTTTCTCCCCTTTTTGCGCCCCAAGTATGAGAAGAAACAGCACCCGGATCTTCCGCTTTTGTTGCTGCATCCAATTCTCCTGTTCTAATAATTAAACCACGTGTGTAATCGTCACCTGGGTCAGCTGGATAGCTATCACTAATATCATCCAAATAATCCGTAAAAGTTTTACGGTAATTCATTTCAAAACCTATTCTGTGTTTTTTATTCAACGTGAAGAAAAACCCTACACCCATAGGAATATTCATCACAAACTTTCTATACTGATAACCCTCAGTTGCAAGTGGCTGAAGCGCTACCCATTCACCTCGATAAAAAGTTTTGGGGTTAGACATAAAACCGCCCATACCACCAAATATGTATGCCTTAAACCCATTTCTGTAGCGATAAGTGTTACCCAAGTCATTATTTTCATAAAAAACATACTCGGCCGTTAAACCTAAATCAGCAATGTCGTTTTTAAAATTAAAATTTCTATATCTGCGACCTGGGTTAGTCGAAAGCTTATCGTCTCCCTCAAGCCTTATGTAATCTATAGCGGC